>JAYVVU010000350.1:0-2989 GCA_043786755.1 Actinomycetota bacterium | reverse complement strand
TCTGCGGCGTGAAGCGCGCACTGAAAAGTCCAACTAGCCCGGCCGCGATCGATGAGTGACGCCCCAGCGTGGACTCGATGTACTGCTGGCTAAACGGGAAGCCGATCTGACGTAGGTAGCGCGAGTAGGCGCGCAGGATCTCCACTTCGCGCGCGGTCAGGCCGGCAAGCAGCACCAGTCGGTTGAGACCATCGACCTCGACGGTGTTGGTGAACTCGGCGATGAACGCACGCTGTACTTCGGCGCGCGCCACTTCAGTGAGCGCGATCGACTCCGGTACTTGCACGCCGACGTCGTGCAGCCAGACCCCGCGTGAGCCGAGCTGAAAGTTGAAGGCGCGCTCGTCGATCGCTCGGAAGCCGAGGTGATCAAGCAGCGGCAGCAAGTCGGCGATCGGCAGCGACGACCCTGCGTGGTACACACGGAAGCGCCACTCGTTCTCGGCGGCTTCGACGAAGTGCAGCATCGCTGTTTCGATCGAAGGTGCTGACTCGTCAGTGACTGCACCGAGGCGATCGATGATCGGCAGGTCGATCGAGGCACTGTTCGGCCAGTTCAGTTCGTCGTACCCAGCGGGGATGACAGGCAAGACCCGGTCCAGAACGCGGCTCGTCTCCTTCTCACCGATCAGAGCCACCATCGCATCGCGAGTGGCCGCTCTCCAATCAACGTCTGCGTCGCCCGGGGTTGCCTTGATCGTCACCCCGCCAGTGTTGCACAGCCCCGCTTGTCGCTCTTCGGCAGGAAGCTGGCCCAAATGGCGGGGTAGTTTGCCCTTATGACGCAGATCAATGTGATGGGCGAGGAACTGCAGTCGTGCTCGTTCGACCCGCTAACCGGTTACTACCGGACGGGTTGCTGCGAGAACCACGGCGACGATCCAGGCATGCACGTGGTGTGCGTCGTCTGCACCGACGAGTTCCTGCAGTATTCGCAACAAGTCGGCAACGACCTCAGCACGCCGATGCCGCAACACGGTTTCGCCGGATTGAAGTCGGGCGACCAGTGGTGCTTGTGCGCTCCGCGCTGGCAAGAGGCGTTCGATGCCGGCTGCGCGCCGCAAGTTCGACTGGCGGCGACGCACGTGTCGGCGCTCGAGTTCTGTGCGCTGGCAGACCTGAAGGCCCACGCGATCGATCCCGTGCCATGACCGTTTCCGTAACTCGCGATGGCCCGGTGTGCATTGTCACGATCGACCGTCCCGACGTGCGCAATGCCGTCGACGGGCCGACCGCGGCGCTGCTCGCCGAAGCGTTTCGTGCATTCGATGCCGACGATGCGCTGGCGGTTGCAATCCTCACCGGTGCCAACGGCACGTTCTGTTCCGGCGCCGACTTGAAGGGCATCAGCGATGGTCGCGGCAATCGCGTCGAGCGCGACGTCGCCCTCGACGGCCCGATGGGTCCGACGCGCATGTTGTTGAACAAACCGGTGATCGCCGCGGTCGAAGGCTTCGCCGTTGCTGGCGGTTTGGAGCTGGCAGTGTGGTGCGACCTGCGCGTCGCAGCCGACAATGCCGTCTTCGGCGTCTACTGCCGGCGTTGGGGTGTTCCGCTGGTCGACGGCGGAACGATTCGCCTCCCACGCCTGATTGGCCAAAGCCACGCGCTCGACCTGGTGCTGACCGGTCGCGGTGTCAGCGGTGACGAAGCAGTGCGCATGGGCCTCGTTAACCGTTCAGTGCCCGCGGGAACTGCACTTGCCGCAGCCACAGCGCTCGCACAGGAAATCGCGGCGCTGCCACAGGGTTGCCTGCGCAACGATCGTCGCAGCAGCTTCGAGCAGTGGAACCTGTCGCTCGCCGATGCGTTGGCTTACGAGACCAAGTTAGGGCTCGACACGATCATGAGCGGCGAAACGTTGGCCGGCGCCGCGCGCTTCGCGGCTGGCGCGGGTCGCCACGGAGCGACGAGTTAGCGCAACTACCGTGACCGCCGTGCACGAGCAGCAGACACTGCCCCCACCGCTATTGCGCGGCTGGACACACATGGTGTCGTTTCCGTTGATGTTGATCTGTGGCATCGCGCTGGTCGTGCTGCCCAGTGCGTCGGCGTCCGATCGTTTGTTGCTCGCCATCTACGCCGGAGGCACGGCGACGATGTTCGGAGTCTCAGCGCTCTATCACCGCTGTCGTTGGCAACCACCGGCGAAGGCGCTAATGCAGAAGCTCGACCGCTCCGCGATCTTCCTCGCGATCGGTGGTGGCTTCACGCCGGTTGCCGCGGTCTGTCTTGACGGGGCGCAACGTTCGGCGGTGTTGATCACCGCGTGGGTCGGTTCCGCAATCGGAATCGCATTGCAGTGGATTCCGCGCGTGCATCGCGCATGGAAGGGCGCCAGTTACATCATCGTCAGCTGGACGGCTGTCTTCGTTTTTCCCGAGATCGCTGATCGGCTCGGTGCGGTCGGCTTCTGGCTGATGCTGACCGGTGGTGCGTGCTACACGCTTGGTGCGCTCGCACTAGCGGTGCGCTGGCCGAATCCGTGGCCAAGCGTGTTCGGGTTCCACGAGGTGTTCCACGCGTTCACCTTCGTCGCGTCGGCGCTGCAATTCGTCGCGATTGCGTACGCTGTCGTGCCGTTGATGTAATCGTGCCCCTTATGTAGGGAGCGGAACGTTCGCCAAGCGCGCTTCGCGAATGTTCGCCCACTGCGCGAGCAACACGCCCGCGACAACGACGACGGCGCCAACGATCTTGATCGCTTCCAGTCGCTCACCGAGGAACAGCACCGCCCAAAGAATCACCAGCGCAACTTCGACAGTAAGCACCATCGCGACCGCGCCGGGCACGATGTGGCGCATCGCCTGGAAGAAGCAGATGCTCGACACAACGGTCGGGATCAAGGCGAAGACTCCGACCTCGAGCACAAGATCGCCGCCGTGCGGAAGTACCAGCCCGTCGATCAACGCGATCGGCGTAATCACCAGGCTCGCGCCCAGCACGATCCACGCGGCGGTTACGACGCCATCAATTGCACGCGGCATCAC
>JAYVVU010000349.1:0-2989 GCA_043786755.1 Actinomycetota bacterium | reverse complement strand
GCTGCTCGTTCGGGTGAGTTTGCAGTGAGAGCGGTTGCGCTGCGGCCAACAGCTTCAGCAGATAGGGAAGGTCGCCACTCGTCGCCGACAGCAGGCTTCCGTCGTCCACGCGAGCTGGGCCTTCCGGATGCGTCCCCAACCACCATTCGGCCCATGGTTGGCCGTCCGCGGCGCGGCCGAGTATCGACGGAATCGCATCCGGATCGCCCCACGCATAGTGCTGAGCGAAGCCTTTGATCGTGCGCACGGAACTAGCTAATCAGAACAACGTCAGGTCGTCGGGTCGCATGCCACGAAGTTCGTCGTAGTTCACCTCGACGACACGGAAGCCACGCGCTTCGGCCAACACTTTCGCCTGCGGTTTCACGCTCTGCGCGACGAAGACGCCGCGCACAACGCCGAGCGACGAGTCGAGGTGTAAGCGCTCGATGTAGCGCGCCAGTTGCTCGACCCCGTCGATCTCGCCGCGCCGCTTCACTTCGATTGCGACCACTTGCCCAGACGCGTCGCGACACACCAGGTCGATCGGACCGATCGCAGTCGGGTATTCGCGGCGCACCAAAGTGAGCCCGTCTTCGATTGCGTGTGGCGATGCCGCGAGCAGCATTTGCAAGTGTGCCTCGACGCCGTCCTTTTGCAGGCCAGGATCGTCGCCAAACTCGTGGTTGGTCTCGCTCAGTACCTCCAGCAGTGCGATGGTGAGCACCTCGCCTTTCGGGTTGGTCACCACCCACTGGTCGCCGTTGTCGACCAACGTGTTCGGCGCGTTCATCCAGTTCAGCGGCTTATAGGCGCCACCGTCGGCGTGAATCGCAACGCAGCCGTCGGCCTTCACCATGATGAGGCGCACTGCTTCAGGCAGGTGAGCATCGAGTCGACCGCTGTAGTCGACTGTGCAGCGGGCAACAACAAGACGCACGGCGAGCGACGTTAGCTGCCTGCGCTAACTTTCCATTGTCGTTGAAGGGACCGGAGTCGTTGAAAGGAACAGATGAGCGACCAGTTCTATGTCACCGACACGGTCCTGTCCGAGCGCTTCCCGATCTACACGCGCGCCAACGTCGGCGAGGTGTTCCCAGACCCGGTTACGCCGCTGACCAGCAGCAGTGCGTTGTGGGAAGCCGAACTTGGTTGGCGCGATGCCTGGGTGCGCATGGGTGCGTTTGAGGCCGACGAACTTCCCGCCGACGACTTTTGCCAACTCGCGGTGCAGGGTGGTTACTGCTACCTCAACGCATCGCTGATTCGTTTGTTCGGCGTGCGCGCACCGGGACTGACCTGGCAGATGATGGACGAGCAGTTCTTCGGCGCGCAGCCGGGAATTCCCGCGTACGTGGAGTCGCCGGGCGACGAGCGCCCCGATCTCACAGAGAAGATCGGTGCGTCGTTTGCGTGGGTGTTCGGCCAGCAAAGCCTCGCCGACCTGACGGAACTGACAGCCGATCGTGCGGAGACCAAGGCATTGCGCGATCAGCGCCCCGACTACACAGCGATGACGCTGCAACAACTGTGGCACCGCGTGCTCGACATGGTGCCGATTCACCGGCGCATGTTTGGTCAGCACTTGTTCACGACTTACATGGCGACAGTTCCCGTCGGAACGATCAGCGCGATCGCGACTGCAGTTGGACGGCCCGACCTGATCATGCCAATCCTCGCCGGAATCGGCGATGTCGACTCCGCCGAGCCGAGCTACGCGATGTGGTCGCTGTCGCGGATGGACCCCGCGTCGGATGAGTTCCGCGATGCGTTTGCCGCATTCCTCTACGAGTTCGGCAGTCGTGGCCCGAACGAGTGGGAGAGTCGGTCACCGAGTTGGGAGTCGCGGCCAGCGTTGGCGATTGCGGCTATCGATCGCATGCGTGTTGCGCCCGACAGCGCCAACCCGAAGGGACACCAGGCAGAGCGCGCTGCAGAGCGCGCGGCCGCTGCGAGCGAGTTGCTGGCGATCGTTGCTGGCGATCCCGCCGTGCATGGTCAGCTCGCTGCCGCGATTGGTTGCACTGCCGCATGGTTGCCAGGCCGCGAGCGCACGAAGACCAACAACATTCGAGTGGTGCACGAGCTTCGTATGCCACTCCGTGAGATCGGACGGCGAATGGTCGCCGATGGAGTGTTCGACGAAATTGAAGACTTCGGCTTCGTCACTTACGAGGAGATGCCAGCGTTCCTCGAGAATCCACATCCGCTGGCAACGACGGTGCGCGAGCGGCGCGTTGCGTATTTGCACTTGCTGGAACTTGAGCCGCCATTCGTGTTCGTTGGTCGCCCCGACAGTCCGGCGACTTGGCGGCGGCGCGACTCCGACGGGGACGCCAAGTTGGCACCGGGCGAAATGCTCGCCGGGGTGCCCGGCTGTTCCGGCATTGCCGAGGGCATCGCACGAGTAGTCCTCGACTCGAGCGATCCGTCGTCGCTGAACCCGGGCGACATCCTTGTTGCGCCGATCACCGACCCGTCGTGGACGCCGCTATTCGTCCCCGCTGCAGGCGTGGTCGTCGACGTCGGCGCACCACTCAGTCACGCGATCATCGTCAGCCGCGAGCTCGGCATTCCATGCGTCATCAGCGCAACTGATGCGACTCGACGAATACCCAACGGCTCACGTATTCGTGTCGACGGCAACACCGGCGTCGTGACGGTGCTCAGCGCGCCGTAGCGCCAGTTACTAGTGCGCCTGGTGGTTGCACATGTCGACGCGCTGATCGTCGGGCACCGCCGCTTGACCAGCACCCTGACCCTCAAGCGCGGCGAACGGGCCGCACGGATGGGCGACGATCCATACGTGCACCATTGGGACTTCGCCCCCCGCGTTGAAGCCACGATCGCATTCGCCGGTTGACTCGTTGATGACGCCGATGACGCTGATCTTTCCGTTCACGAGGTCCCAGCACAGGTTGCCGTGGTTATGCCACGTCATGAGCGGCCCAGCCCAATCGGTGAGTGTCGGGTCGTCGGTGGGCCGCGGGCTAGCGATGAACATTACGCC
>JAYVVU010000348.1:0-2991 GCA_043786755.1 Actinomycetota bacterium | reverse complement strand
CCCCGCCGGTCAGCGGCGATGTCATCCAAGCGACCACCGTGGCACCGCGCGCGTTTAGCTCGCTGGTCACCTCGGATTGCACTCGGCGATGAATTTCGGGATCGGTGATCACACCCCGGCCTTTGGAAACTTCGATACGGCCCGCTTCGAACTGCGGCTTGACTAGCAGCACCAGGTCACTGCCAGGCTCACAGCACGCGATCAGCGCATCGAGCGCACGCGTCAGCGAAATGAAGGATAGGTCGGCAGTCGCCACCTGCACTGGTCCGCCGATCGCCTCCGGATTCGCCTCGCGAACGTGGAACCGCTCCAGCACCGTCACTCGATCGTCGTGACGAATTCGCGGATGTAACTGGCCGTGGCCGACATCGAGCGCGACCACATGCGCAGCACCACGCTGCAGTAGGCAGTCGGTGAAGCCACCCGTGCTCGCGCCGGCATCGAGAACACGGCGCCCGCTGACATCGACTGCAAAGTCTTCCAACGCGGCGTCGAGCTTCTCGCCACCTCGACTGACGAACCGGGGCGGTGGGCCGAGCATGACAATGGCGTCGCCTGCGTGAACCTGTCGGGACGCCTTGTCGGCGACGGCGCCATTCACCTGCACGCGGCCAGTCTCGATCGCCGTCGCAGCATCGGTTCTGCTTTCGACCAGGGCTCGACGGACCAATTCGGCGTCGAGACGCTGACGTCTCGCGACCATCAGTCGCTCTGCGAATCGGCTTTCGTTGGCGCGTCGACAGTTGCCGAAGCGGCCGGCGACGCCTGCGTTGAGGGTGCTGCAGGCGCCATCTTCGGTGTCGCGTGCTCCGTGGTCACCTTGTCGGTCACCTTTTCTGTGACCTTGTCAGTTGCGACTTTGGCGGCTTCGCCCACCTTGGCGGCGAGCGCTTCGATGCGACCTTCAACGTCGTCGAGACGAACAGCAAACTTGCTCATCTGTTTGGCAAGCTCTGCTTGCACGTTGGCGACGATCTGCTCGCTCAGATTACGACCGCGGTCCACGATCTGGCGCACCATCTCGTTGCTGTCCTTCTTACGTGCCTGACCGGCCTTGACGAATTCCTTGACCAGCTTCTCGGCCTGCTTCTGCGACATCTCGGTGAACTGCATTCCGGCGTCGAGCATTTTCTTGAGGAGTGGGTTCGTTGCCATATAGCAAGCCTAGCTGTGCGCTGTTCGTGACCGTTCCGGCCGCCACCCGCTCAGCACGATGGCCGCGACCGCTGCCAGGTCGTTCACGATCAGCTCTGGCGTCGGTTCGACTGGTGTTCCGGCGGGAGTGACTCCGCTGTGCACATGGGCGTATGCGCAGCCCAACGTCGCAGCGAACAGGCCATCGGTGCTTGCCCGGTCGCCCACCATCACGGCTGTCGTCGACGCCACTTCGCCGATCACCGTGCGGACGAGTTCGGCCATCGGGTGATGCGGTTTGCCCGCGACCACCGCAGCGACTCCGGCGGCAGTTTGGACCGCCGCCAAGATCGCCCCACCGCCAGGAATTGGGCCCTGCGGCGTCGGATAGGTCGCGTCGTCGTTCGTCCCAATCAGGCGGGCACCATGCCAGACGGCCCGCGCCGCCCGAGTGAGCCCGGCGTAGTCGAACGTGCGGTGGAATCCCACCATCACCACGTCAGCCGCCGGCTCAACTTCTTCGTCACTGATCACTGTTGCGCCCTGCCGCTCGACGGCCTCGCGAATTCCATCACCGCCACACACGAGGACGCGTTCGCCCGGTCGCACCAAGAGCGCTGCAGCCACCGCCGAAGTCAGCACATCGCCCGCGGCTGGGACACCGATTGCAGCAAGCGCGGCCTCTTGCACCTCGATGGTGTCCTTGGAGTTATTGGTCACGAACAGCACCCGATGCCCGGCGGCGCGCAGGCTTGCGATCGCCGCTACCGAGCCAGGGATTGGGTCGTGGGCCAGCCACACCACGCCGTCAAGATCACAGAGAACGACGCAGGGTGATTCCATGGCCTCGCCATGATGCCATGCGAGGTGCAAATGTGTGCAGGTGCCTCGCTTCGAACCATTCGCCGCCCTTCGCTACGCACCGTCGCTGCCCTTGGACAAGGTCGTGGCCCCGCCGTACGACGTGCTGAGCGACAGTGATGTAGTCGCCCTGTTGCAGTCGCACCCGCGCAACATCGTCGCCATCGATGTGCCACGCGATGTCGACGGCCCCGCGCGCTACGACCAGGCTGGGCAGCGGTTGCACGACTGGATCGCTGACGGCACCCTGGTGCGCGATCCGCAACCGTCGTTCACGCTCTATCGCTCGCGCTTCACCGACGAAGGTGGCGCGCGGCGCGAAACCGTTGGTGTGCTCGGCGGATTGGAAGTTGTCGATGAGGGCAGTGGTGGCGTGCTCCCCCACGAACGAACTATTCCGAAGGCTAAGACCGATCGCCTCGATCTCACGCGGGCGACCAACACCAACCTGTCACCCGTGTGGGGCTTGGCCCTGACAGCTGGCCTCACCGATCTCTTGCGTGTGCCCGGCGAACCAATGGGCAGTTGCACCGACGAACAAGGCGTCGTGCACACCGTCGAGCGCGTCGCCGATCCAGACCGTGTGGCAAAGATCGCGGCCGCAGTTTCGGCCAACCCAGTGTTGATTGCCGACGGTCATCACCGCTACGCGATCAGCCGAACGTTCCGCGACGAGGTGCGTACCACTCGCGGCACCAACTCGCCCGCCGAGCTGACTCTTACTTACGTCGCTGAACTCGTCGAAGACCAGCTGAGCATCGATGCGATTCACCGCCTGTACCACGGCATCACCGCCGACGAGCTGCTACGCATCCTGAGCGACTGCTTCGATACCAACGAGGCTGGCCAAGTGACGCCCGCGTTCAGTGCGCAAGTCGTACAGCGCGGCGCGCTGTGTTTGGTGCGACCCGATGGCAGCGGCATCTGGCTGACTCCGAAGGCGGAGGCCTTCGGTGGCGTGCGTGCTCTCGACGGCGCGTATCTCGAGCACGCTCT
>JAYVVU010000347.1:0-2994 GCA_043786755.1 Actinomycetota bacterium | reverse complement strand
AGCCGTCGGGGTGCGTTGAGTGCCAACGCCACGCCGATTCGATGATGTCGTCGAGGGTGCGGGTCGCCGCCCATCCAATAGTTGCGTACGCCTTCTTCGGGTCGGCGTAGCTAACAACCGGATCGCCTGGGCGCCGTGGTGAAACTATGTACGGCACCTTGCGACCACTGATTCGTTCCGTGCCGTGAATGATGTCGAACACGCTGGTGCCGACGCCCGTGCCTACATTCAAGATGGCGCTAGCGCCACCATCGCGTAGGTAGGAAAGCGCCCGGCCGTGGGCATCGGCGAGGTCGTCGACGTGGACGTAGTCGCGTATGCAAGTTCCGTCGGCAGTCGGGTAATCGGTTCCGAACACCTCTACCGGTGGCCGCTTGCCAAGCGTTGCCTTCATGACCAACGGCACCAGGTTCTGCGCCCGACTCCAGTCTTCGCCGATGGTTGCATCGGCGCTGGCACCCGCAGCGTTGAAGTAACGCAGGCTGACCGAGCGCACATTGTGCGTGACGCCATACCAGGTGAGTATGCGCTCGACCATCGCCTTCGTCTCGGCGTACACGCTTTCTGGCGCAATCGGCGCGCTTTCGGCGAGCGGCAACTGCGCGGGTGTGCCGTTTACCGAGCAACTCGATGAGAACACGAACTCCCGCACGCCAGCGGCGATTGCGCTCTCGAACAGGTCGACGGATCCGGCGACATTGTTCAGCCAATAGCGATCGGGTTGTTCCATCGACTCGCCCACTGCTTTGTAAGCAGCGAAGTGCACAACCTGCGTAACGTGATGCGAGCGACAGAGATCTGTGACGAGTGCGCGATCGCGAACGTTACCGACGACCAGTTCGGCGTTGCCCACTGCTGCGCGATGACCGAACTCCATCGAGTCGAGCACGACGACCTTGCGTTTGTTGGCCTGCAAGGTGCGCACAGTGTGCGAACCGATGTAGCCGGCACCGCCCGTCACGAGCACGGTCATGAGAGATCTTCCTTGGTACGGAACCATTCGATCATTCGATCGAGGCCCTGGCGTAACGACAGCTTCGGTTCCCATCCGTACGCGTCGCGAATGAGCGAGATATCGGGACAGCGTTGCAGTGGATCGCCCTCGCGCTCGGCAGGCAGTTCCACGCTGACGATCGGACTGCTCGCGCCGGTGAGTTCGATGACAAGTTCGGCAAGCTCGCGCATTGTGAACTCGCCGGGGTTGCCGACGTTGATCGGCCCGGTGAGGTGACCATCCAGTACGGCGGCGAGGCCGACAACCTCGTCGGCGACATGGCAAAAGCTGCGCGTTTGCGAACCATCGCCATGAAGCGTCAGCGGCTCGTTGCGCAGTGCCTGCATGACAAACGTGTTCACTACCCGGCCGTCGCGTGGCCGCATGCGCTCGCCGTACGTATTGAAGATGCGCACGATGCGCACATCGACACCGTTGGTGCGGTGATAGGCCATCGCTAGTGCCTCGCTGAAGCGCTTGGCCTCGTCGTAACAACTGCGGGGGCCGATGGAGCTGACGTTGCCCCAATACGACTCAGGTTGCGGATGCACGAGCGGATCGCCGTACACCTCACTAGTCGAGGCAAGAAAGAACCGCGCGCTCTGCGCTTGCGCTAAGTCGAGCAAGTTGCGCGTGCCAGTTGACCCGACCGCCAAAATCTCGAGCGGCATCGTCTTGAAGTCGTCGGGTGATGCCGGGCTGGCGAGGTCGAGCACCGTGTCGTATTCGCTGCTGATGATCGAGGCGGGGAAAGGCTTCGTGATGTCGTGCTCGACGACGGTGACGCGCTTGTTGCCCGCGTGCTGAGCAATATTGCTGCGCCGACCCGTTACGAAGTTGTCGACGACGGTGACGGAGTCGCCGCGATCAACGAACAAGTCGCACAGGTGCGAACCAACGAAACCGCCGCCACCGGCAATGAGGTGGTGCTGTGTCATCGACCAATTCCGACGTGCGTGAAGCCGGCGTGTTGCCATGCACTGCGATCAAGCAGGTTGCGGCCATCGATCACGGTGCGACCGGTCATCGCGGTCGCAACATCGGCCGGGGCGATCCAGCGGAACTCGTCCCACTCGGTCAGCACGGTCAATACATCCGCTCCTGCGACAGCACTGATCGCGTCGGCCTTGATCGCGACTGCATCAGGAATCGGCAACTTCGTTGTTCTCACGGTTGGGTCGAACGCTTGCACCGTTGCGCCCGCGGCGAGCAGTCGATTGATGATCGCGATCGATGGTGAATCGCGCAAGTCGTCGGTGCGTGCCTTGAAGGTGAGACCCCACACTGCAACCGTTCTGCCCTGCAACGAACCGCCGGCACCAACGCGAATCTTGTCGGTCACGCGATCGAACTGTTCGTCGTTGACCGCGATCACACCTGCCAAGAGATCGAACTGATACCCGGCGCCGTTGGCGATGTTCAGCAACGCGCGCGAGTCCTTGCCGAAGCAGCTTCCGCCCCAACCCGGCCCTGGTCGCAGAAACTCGCTACCGATGCGCTTGTCGTAACCAATGCCGACCATCACATCATCGACATCGGCACCGACGCCCTCGCAGATGGCGGCGATCGCGTTGACGAAGCTGAGCTTGGTGGCGAGGAATGCGTTGGCGGCGTATTTGATCGTCTCCGCTGAGGCTGGATCGGTGATAACGACGTGCGGACGAATCGCGTCGTACAGGGCGGCAACGGCGATACCCGCGGCGCGGTCTTCGCAACCCACCACCACGCGGTCAGGCTTCAGGAAGTCGTCGACTGCCGAACCTTCGCGCAGGAACTCGGGGTTGCTGACAACGCGCACGTCGGGTCGGTGCAACACGCGCTCGACAACACGGGTGCTACCAACTGGCACGGTCGACTTGTTGACGACGATCGCTTCGTAGGCGAGCGCCTTCGCGATCTCGGCGCTCGCTGCTTCGACGTAGCTGAGGTCGGCAGAACCGTCTTCGCCCTGCGGCGTGGGCACGCAAAGAAACACGACCTCTGCATCGGCGACGGCGTTG
>JAYVVU010000346.1:0-3006 GCA_043786755.1 Actinomycetota bacterium | reverse complement strand
CACAAGCCGCACTACGTGCTTGTCGAGATCGCGCCGCTCGTACCTCAGCGCACCGAGCCGGGCCGAGCTCCGGCGCGTTCGGTGATCGACACGACGCGACCGCACGAGTACGTGTACATGATTCGCGACCTTGGCTCGAAGCGCGTGCCAGCTGCGATCATCACGATCTCATCACTGATCATCCTGCTGCTGACTTGTTGGCTGCTGCATACCCGCGACCAACGCGTACGCGAGAATCGGTCGGCCAAGGCGCTGCCGGCGGGGGCATGACTCGATGGGTCAGTATCTGCCCATCGTTTGCCTGCTCGTGCTGGCCGCACTGTTCGGCGCGCTGAGCTTCTTCGCTTCCGGTTTGTTGGCGCCGCGGCGTCCATCTTCGGCCAAGTCGGCTCCGTACGAATGTGGCATCGTGCCCAGTCGCGAACCACCCGATCGTTTCCCGGTCACCTTCTACGTCGTCGCGATGCTGTTCATCATGTTCGACATCGAACTGATCTTCATCTACCCGTTCGCCGTCGATCGCAAGTTCCTCGGTCCTTATGCGTTGTGGGAAATGATCGCGTTCAGCGCAGTGTTCTTCGCCGCGTTCGTCTATGTCGTCGCGCGCGGTGCACTCGATTGGGGTCCGGTGGCGCAACGCAATCAACTGTCACAGGCAGCCTCGGATTCGCACTCATCAACCGGATCGGTACGCGTTGTCGGACTCGAGGGTCGAATCGACCCGTCCCCCGAAAAGGCAGCATGAGCCTGATCAAAGACATCCAAGCCGACGGCTTCGGTGGCATTCCGCACAACGCGATCACCGCCAAGTTGGAAGACCTCGTCGGATGGGCACGTAGCCGTAGCTCGTGGCCGGCATCGTTCGGGCTCGCCTGCTGCGCAATCGAGATGATGGCGACCGGTGCCGCGCACTACGACATCAGCCGTTTCGGCATGGAAGTGTTCCGCGCCTCGCCGCGTCAGGCCGACATCATGATCGTTGCTGGTCGCGTGAGTCAGAAGATGGCGCCGGTTCTGCGCCAGGTCTACGACCAGATGATGGAACCCAAGTGGGTCATCAGCATGGGCGTGTGCGCCAGCAGCGGTGGCATGTTCAACAACTACGCGATTGTGCAAGGCGTCGATCAAGTAGTCCCTGTCGATGTCTACGCCCCGGGGTGCCCGCCAACTCCCGAGACGCTGATTCACGCGATCGAGACGCTGCATCAGAAGATCGAGGACGGCGAGCTGCTGAAGCGTCGCCGCGCGACCGGTGGCGGAGCGCATTTGCACGTCACGGAAATCGAACAAGGCGCGCGACCGATGCCGGTCATCTTGGGACGCCGTTAGTCGTGTCAGATTCCGTCGTGTCAGAACCAGCTGTGTTCAGTCGTGATCAACGAGTCGTGCACTGCACGCGAGCCGACTACGTGGCGACCATCCGCGGACTGCTCGCCGACAGCTTCACGATGTGCGTCGATCTCACCGCCGTCGACTACCTGACCTACTCCGCCGACCGTTCGCTGCCGGCCGATGTGGTTGCAGAGCGCTTCGAGGTTGTCGTCAATCTGCTCTCCATCGAGAAGCGTGAGCGCGTTCGAGTGCGCGTGCAGGTTCCGGCCGGCGATGCGACAATCGCAACGCTGTTCGACATGTATCCGGGAACGGAGGCGATGGAGCGCGAGGTGTACGACATGTTCGGCATCGTGTTCACCAATCACCCCGACCTCACCCGCATCTTGATGCCAGAGGATTGGGATGGCTTCCCGTTGCGCAAGGACTACGACCAGGGTCGCATTCCCGTCCAGTTCAGCGGCGACTTTTCGGTGCAGCCATGACCGACATCTTGTCGACGATCGAGGGCGGCAACGAGGCCGAGCAAGGCCTCAAGCCGCGTAGCGAACTGACGGCGCGCGAGTTGATGCGCGAGGTCGGTGCGGTGCTGCGCATGAGCGAGGCCGAAGTCGCCAAGCTCGGCGACATGCCCTCCGACCCGGCCGATGATCAAACGATGATCATCAACATGGGTCCGCAGCACCCGAGCACGCACGGTGTGTTGCGCCTGATGCTCGAGCTGGAAGGCGAAACAGTTCTGCGCTGCAAGCCGATCATCGGTTATTTGCACACGGGCATGGAGAAGACCGGCGAAGCGCTGACTTACATGCAGGGCGGCACCAACGTCACGCGCATGGACTACGTCAGCCCGCTGAATAACGAGCTCGTGTTCTCGATGGCGACCGAGAAACTGCTTGGCATCGAGAACGACATTCCCGAGCGCGCCGTCTGGATGCGCATGCTGCTCAGCGAGCTGAACCGCATGTCGTCGCACCTGTTGTTCCTAGCGACCAACGGCATGGACCTCGGTGCCGTCAGCATGATGATCTACGGCTGGCGCGAACGCGAGGAAGTGTTGCGTTTCTTCCAGAAGGTCACTGGCCTGCGCATGAATCACAACTTCATCCGCCCCGGCGGTGTCGCTGCCGATCTTCCCGAGGGCTGGCGCGACGACGTGATGCGACTGCTCAACCTGATCCCGTCGCGACTCGACGAATACGACACGCTCATGACCGGGCAGCCGATCTGGCGCGACCGGTTGCAAGGCGTTGGTGTCATCACGGCGCAAGAGGCGATGGCGCTCGGCGCCACCGGCCCGATCCTGCGTGGCACCGGCGTGGCATGGGATCTGCGGCGCGATCAGCCATATCTGCACTACGACGAGCTCGAGTTCGATGTCATCGTCGGCAAGTACGGCGACGCCTTCGACCGTTACAGCATTCGCTTAAACGAAGTGCGCGAGAGCATGCGCATCGTTCACCAGATCCTCGACCGCATGCCTGGCGGCGACTATCGCATTCAGAACAAGAAGGTCACGCCGCCGCCGCGCGCTCGCATCAACGAGAGCATGGAAGCGCTGATCCACCATTTCAAGCTGTTCACCGAAGGATTCAAAGTCCCCGAGGGCGAGGTCTACGTCGCGATCGAAAGCCCGCGCGGCGAGATTGGTTGCTACATCGCCAGCGATGGTTC
>JAYVVU010000345.1:0-7008 GCA_043786755.1 Actinomycetota bacterium | reverse complement strand
GAGATCATCGAGGAAGAGCTCACCGAGTCGGGCGAGCTGCACTTCGATCAGTTGCCCACGCCGCGCGAGATCCGCACCTTCCTCGACGACTACGTCGTTGGGCAGGATGAGGCCAAGAAGATTCTCTCGGTCGCCGTCTATAACCACTACCGGCGCATCCAGTACCAGCAGAACGTCGGCGTCGGCCGCCGCGACGACATCGAGTTACAGAAGAGCAACATCTTGCTGCTCGGTCCGACGGGTTGCGGCAAGACCCACCTCGCGCAAACGCTGGCGCGAATGCTCAACGTGCCGTTCGCTGTTGCCGATGCGACCGCCTTGACTGAAGCGGGCTACGTCGGCGAAGACGTCGAGAACATTCTGCTGAAGCTGATTCAGGCCGCCGACTTCGATGTGAAGAAGGCTGAGACCGGCATCATCTACATCGACGAGATCGACAAGATCGCACGCAAGAGCGAGAACCCTTCAATTACTCGCGACGTCAGCGGCGAGGGCGTGCAGCAGGCACTGCTGAAGATTCTTGAAGGGTCGGTCGCTTCGGTTCCGCCGCAAGGTGGCCGTAAGCACCCGCATCAAGAGTTCATCAAGATCGATACGACGAACGTGCTGTTCATTTGCGGCGGCGCGTTCGCCGGTCTCGACGCGATCATCGAGAACCGCGTCGGTCAGCGTGGCATGGGTTTCAACGGCACGGTGCGCAGCAAGGCTGATCGCGATCCGGGCGAGTTGTTCGCGCAGGTGCAGCCAGAAGACCTGTTGAAGTTCGGCATGATCCCCGAGTTCATCGGTCGCTTGCCGATGGTCGGTGCCGTGCGCAGCCTCGACCGCGAAGCGTTGGTCAAGATTCTCATCGAGCCGAAGAACTCGCTCGTCAAGCAGTATCGCAAAATGTTCGAGTTCGAAGAAGTCGATCTCGACTTCACGCCGGAAGCAATGGATGCGATTGCCGAGCAAGCGTTGCTGCGTGGCACCGGTGCTCGTGGTCTGCGCGCCATTCTCGAGGAAGTGTTGCTGAACACGATGTACGAGCTTCCCGGTCGTAGCGACGTGGGCAGCGTGATGATCGACGCCGACACTGTGCGTACGAAGGTGAGCCCGGCGCTGACGCCGAAGGAACCTGTCGTCAAGCGCCCGCGTCGCCAGGCGAGTTGAGTTACACCGACGCACTCGCGTATCTCGACTCGCACTCCAACTACGACGTATCGGGGCGTATAACTTCGCCCACGCTCGAGCGGATGCAGACGTTGATGAGCGCGATGGGCGATCCGCAATCGACGTACCCGGTCATTCACATCACCGGCACCAATGGCAAGGGTTCCACGACGCAGATGATCACGCGCTTGTTGATGGCGCACGGTTTGACGGTCGGCACCTACACCAGCCCGCACCTCGAACGCTTGAACGAGCGCATTAGTCGCAACTGCGAGCCGATCGGCGATGACGAGTTTGCAGAGCAGATCGCCGCCGTTGCCGATCTGGAAGCGCTGACAGGTGTGCGGCCGAGCTACTTCGAGGCAGTGACCGCGGCCGCCTTCCGCTGGTTCGCCGACATTGCGATCGATGTCGCCGTTGTCGAGGTTGGCCTGCTTGGTCGGTGGGATGCGACCAACGTGTGCGAGGCACAGGTTGCGGTGATCACCAACATCGCCGTCGATCACACCGAATACGCCGGGCCGACCAAGCGCCACATCGCGACGGAGAAGGCGGGCATTATCAAGCCTGTCAGCGCAGTTGTGATCGGTGAGACGGAACCGGATCTTGCGCAGGTGTTCGCCGACGCCGGGGGAGCGTCGACCCTGCAGCGCGGCGAGCAGTTCGATGTGCTCGAGAATCAGCTGGCGCTCGGCGGCCGACTTGTCGACCTGCGCACACCGACGACTGTGTACACCGACGTGTTCGTGCCATTGCATGGCCGTCATCAAGGCGACAATGCCGTGGTGGCACTGACCGCGGTCGAAGCGTTCTTCGCCGCGCCCGTGCCGGGCGACTTGGTCACCGAAGGTTTCGCACAGGTGGTGATGCCCGGTCGTTTCGAGGCGATGGGCCATCAGCCGCTGGTGATCATCGATGGCGCGCACAACCCAGCTGGCGCCGACGTGTGCGCGTCGGTGTTCTTCGAGGACTTCGATCCGTCGGGCCGACGCATCCTCGTCGTCGGTTTCCTGATGGGCCGCGACCCACGCGAGATGTTGTCGGCCCTACGCGCCGACGAGTTCGACGTGGTGATCACCTGCACCGCACCGTCGTCGCGCGGTATGCCCGCCGGCGACATCACCGCCGCCGCCCGCGCACTCGGTTGCGACGAAGTCGTCGAGCTGCCAGTTCTCGAAGAAGCCATCGATCGAGCAAGGGCAATCGCCGGCACCGACGACGCCGTCCTCATCACCGGCTCGCTTTACGTAATTGGCAACGCCCGCCCCTACCTCCGCAAAACCCTCTGATCCTTTTGTTCTTTACGTAAAGGCTGCGAGGCGGAGGTGGTTGCGTTGCACGGGACGGTCACGCTGAAACTTGACGCAAACGCTTGGTTCGGGCCTCAACGACAGTGGCAAGGACGACCTCCGGTCCGAGGGTGATCTGGTCGTACGTGAACTGCAGCACCAGGCGACCATCAAGCGTGAGGCGGTTGACGCGTTCGGCGTCACGACGAAGTTGTGCGCGGCTGCGGTGCCATCGATAGCCGAGTAGCTCGACGACGATGTCGCAGTCCGCGTAGTAACAGTCGACTCGAATCAGTCTGCCGTCGACTCTTCCGAGGTGTCGTTGTGTTTGTGGTCGCGGAAGGCCCGCTGAGGCCGTGAGCTGCAGATAGCGGCGCTCGAGCCAAGAGTGACCACCGCGAGTCGCTTCCACGCCTTCAATGACGGCGAGCAGCTTCGGCACGCCGTATCGACCCTGCGATCGGAGTTCCGCAATGCGGCGTAGGAGCAATTCCTCGGTGATGAGGCGATCGCGCAGCGCACCGTCGATTACCGCAGTAAGTCGCGGTGCGCGCTCCGCGCGGGCAAGGTCGATGATCGTGCGCACAGGGCTCGTGACGGGCGCGCCTTCCACGTACACCCGGTCCTCCAACGTCAACTCGTCGGACGTGTGGACCACGACGTTTGGTCGGGTCGTGTAGCAGCCGCGTTGGAGCGTTACATGAATCGGGAAGTTGATGTCGCCGAAAGTGTCGAAGTGGTGGAGCGCCGCAGCGGTGTTGTGAGAAAGCCACGCCTTCGGTTTGATATCAAGGACGTGTGCGGCCGCATCGTCGACCGGCGAGGCGGGTGTCGTTGCACTACGTAGGGTTCGAACGCCGAACCGATCGAGGAGGCCGCTCGAGATCCAGCCTCGAAGCACGTCAGCGGGCACGCCCGCTTGCTGAGCCTGTTCAAACAGAAAGGCTCCGTGCTGACCGCGTGCGATGGCCGAAAGGCCAAATTCGTCGTGGGTCATGCTTCCGACATATCCACTCAGCCGCGAGACCGCAACCTGCGGCGGTTTGTGTCAAGAAACCGAACCGCAACTCTTGCAATGTTCGGGCTCACAGCCCGACAGGCTTTACGTAAAGATCGGAGGGCCGCGGCGGTAGCCTCGGCGGAATGTCTGATCGCACCCTTGTCCTGTTGAAGCCCGACACCGTTGAGCGCGGTCTAATCGGCGAGGTCCTCGGCCGTTTCGAGGCAAAGGGTTTGAAGATCGTTGCGCTCGAGTTGCGCACGCTCGATGCCGCCATCCTGGCCCGCCACTACGAAGAGCACGTTGGCAAAGGCTTCTATGCCGATCTCGTCGAGTTCATGAGCCGTGGCCCTGTTGTCTCGCTCGTGCTCGAAGGGCCGGAGAACACCTGGGAAGTCGTGCGCCTCATGATGGGCGCCACCAACCCGCGCACCGCAGCCCCCGGCACCATCCGCGGCGACCTGGGCATCTTGTTCACCGAAAACCTCGTCCACGGCAGCGACTCGCTCGCCTCGGCGACCCGCGAAATCGCCACCTTCTTCCCGAACCTGTAACAAATAGCCCAGCCGCTACACTGGAAACCTATGTGGGCCGCCCGGTCGGCACGCCCCCCGGTCGGTCCCGACCGTGAGCGCAGGACAGGAGGTTGGTGATGGCGAAGAGCAACCCGCTCGCGCTCGGTCGCGACCTCGCCATCGACCTGGGAACCGCCAACACCCTGATTTACGCCCGTGGCCAGGGAATCGTCCTCAACGAACCCTCCATTGTTGCCATCGACATCACCGACGGCCGCCCGGTCGCCGTCGGTTCGGAAGCCAAGCGCATGATGGGCCGTACACCGGGTCGCATCAAGACGATTCGCCCGCTGAAAGACGGAGTTATCGCCGACTTTGAAGTCTGCGAAAAGATGCTTCGATTCTTCATCCAGAAGGTGCACGCCAGCCGCTGGAGCAAGCCACGCATGGTGATCTGCGTGCCATCGGGCATCACCGGTGTCGAGCAACGCGCTGTGCAGGATGCTGCCGAATACGCCGGCGCCCGCAAGCCGGTGCACATCATCGAAGAACCGATGGCCGCCGCCATTGGCGCCGACCTTCCGATTCACGAGCCAAGCGGCAACATGATCGTCGACATCGGTGGCGGCACCACCGAAGTGGCCGTCATCTCGCTGGGTGGCATCGTGACTGCGCAATCGGTGCGCATCGCGGGCGACGAACTCGACGAAGCGATCGTGAATTACCTGAAGAAAGAGTTTTCGCTGGCTGTCGGCGAACGCACGGCGGAGGAAATCAAGATCCACATGGGTTCCGCCTGGCCGCTCGACGAGGAACTCACCGCCGATATCCGCGGTCGCGACCTGATCACCGGTCTGCCCCGCAGCATTCCGTTGACAACCGAACAGGCGCGCGAAGGCCTTTCCGAGCCGGTGACTGCAATCATTGACGCCATCAAGTCAACACTCGATCGCACCCCGCCGGAACTGGCCGCCGACATCATCGAACAGGGCATCACCATCTGCGGTGGTGGCGCGCTGCTGGCCGGCTTCGACCGCCGCCTAGCGCACGAAACCGGCATTCCGGTGCACATCGCGCGCGAACCGTTGTTCAGCGTCGTCATCGGCTCCGGCCGCGCACTCGAAAACATTGATGCCATGCGAGGTCTGATGTCGCTCGGTGGCGACGAATAGCCCAATCGGATTCTTATGTTCGCCTCTCTGAGTCGTCGCCGGGTCATTCTCTTAGTCGTACTCACGTGCGTGTTGTTGATCACTCTTGATAAGCGCGGCAACCCCGTTATCGATCGTGCTCGCGGCGTGTTTGCAACGCTGGTCATGCGTCCCGTCGACACTGCAACAAACACGATCGTGTTGCCGCTGGAACGCGCGTGGGATGGGATCGTGAACTACGACGATCTGAAGAAGGAACGCGATGCGTTGTACGACCAGGTGCAACACATGCGCGGCAACGACGTAAAGGCGCAGACAGCGATTCTGGAAGCGCAGGAACTCTTTCGAGTTACACAACTCTCGAGCGGTCTTGGCTACTCGTCGGTCGTCGCGCAGGTCGTCGGTGATTCGTCGAGCAACTTCCAGAACACCGTTGAAATCAATGTCGGCTCGGCGAACGGTGTCAAAGTCGGCATGCCGGTCACCGACGGCGCGGGACTGATCGGAAAGATCACCAAGGTCTTTCCCGATCACAGCATTGTCTTATTGGCAAGCGACCCGTCGTACGCCATTGCGGCGCAGGTTCTCGCGACACCTGAAGAAGCCGCCGCAGAAACCGCCGCCAACACTCCGTCGGCGACGTCCTCGCCTGTGTCAGCCACGACCTCGACCACGACGACGCTTCCGTTCGACCAACCGGACCCCGCGATCAGCACGACGTCAACCTCGACCACGTTGCCAGCCTCGACGACAACCACCATCCCCGAGATCATTCGCGAGGCCGGTGCACTCGAAGGTCAAGGCCCCGGTCGTCCGCTCGTGTTGCGCTTCACCGACAGCTCGTCGGCTGTCACCAGTGTGCATGTCGGCGCGATCGTCGACACCGCCGGTGGTAACAGCAGCTTGGCGCCCCACGGCATCCCGATCGGAATTGTCACGAGGGTGGTCACCGAGACCGGCAGCAGCAACGCAGTCGTTGAGGTGACCTTGAACGCCCACCTCGAACGACTTAACTTCGTGTCCGTCGTGCTCTTCGTGCCGAACCAGAACGCGGTGGGTCGCTGATCGATGCCGCGCATTCTGTTCGGCCCCGCCCTACGCATTCTTCCGATCGGACTGCTGGCTCTCTCGCTGCAGCGTTTGGTCTTCGCCGAACACCCGGTGCACGACGTGAAGTTGCAATTCGTGCTCGCTGTTGTCGTTGCTGCCGGCGCGGTCGGCGGCCCTGATCGTGGTGCGGTCGCGGGCTTCGTGCTCGGTTTGCTCTACGACCTCAATGGCACGACACCGCTCGGTCTCGTCGCGCTCGCCTACGGGCTGGGCGGCATGGCAGCCGGTTATGTGCACACGCTTGTTGGGGAAGCGCAGTGGTGGATCGCCTCGATCTTCGCACTATTCGGTGCGGCCGTCGGCGAGCTTTCGGTTCCGTTTTTGGGCGAGATGATCGGCGATGGCGGTTGGATCACGTCCCGGTTGCTCGTCGAAATCCCGATCGTGGCTGGCAGTTGTGCCCTGATGTGCCCGGCGCTGATGCCGATCTGCCGCTGGATGGTGGGAGTGAAGCGTAAGAAGTGGAAGGTGATGGTCGAGTGAACGCGCCGCTGTGTAGTAGGGCGCGAGTATTTTCGACGTTGCACGCACAAGACTGTGTCCATGGCAGTCGATAAACGCTCTAAGCGCCTGGGCGTACTCGCCACCTTCTCGCTAGTGCTGATTGGTCTGCTAGGCGCCCGACTGTGGTTTCTGCAGGGCGTCAGCTCCGCTGAATACGAGGCGAAGGTTGTCGCCGCGCGCTTGCGCACTGTCTACGTCCCGCCCGAGCGTGGCCGGATCTTCGATACCGACGGTCGAGTCGTCGCCGACAATCGCCAGATCCTCACTGTCACCGTCGACTGGGCCGC
>JAYVVU010000344.1:0-16223 GCA_043786755.1 Actinomycetota bacterium | reverse complement strand
TCAGCGCGTCAGTTCGCGATTTTCGGTCACGTTTCCATGACGACGGGCACGATCATCGGTCGCCGCTTCGTTCGCTCGCTGACGAACTTGCCCGCTGCCCGCCGTACGTCCTTCTCCAGCGCTTCGACGTTGCGCACACCGTTGGCCAACGACTGCTCGACAACCTGCGCAACGCGATCGCACGCCTCGTCCAGCAGGTCTTCCGCCTCCGGCGCGTACACCCAGCCGCGAGTGATGATCTCAGGTCCGTTCAACACCTTGCCGCTCTCGATGTCGACGGTGACGACGACAACGACGACACCCTCTTCAGCGAGCACCTTGCGATCGCGCAGCACACCCTGGCCGACATCGCCGACGATTCCGTCGACGTACAGATAGCCAGCCGGCACACGCCCTGCGTGCTGCAAACCCTTATCCGAGAGCTCGAGCACATCGCCGTCCTCGCACAGCAGCACGTTGTCGCGCGGCACGCTCATCAGCATCGCCAGCTTGGCATTCGCGACCATGTGCCGATACTCGCCGTGGATCGGCACGAAGAACTCGGGTCGTGTCAGGGAGATGTATGTCTTCAACTCATCGGCTTGCGCGTGGCCAGTGGCGTGGACGTCGGCGACACCGCTGTGCACGACCTCGACGCCTGCACGCAACAGATCGTCGATCACGCGGTTGACGTTGCCCTCGTTGCCCGGAATTGCGTGGCTGGAGAGAATCACCGTGTCGCGATCGCCGACCTTCACCCACTTGCTCTCGCCGCGAGCGAGCAGCGCCAGCGCCGACATTGGTTCGCCCTGCGAACCGGTAGAGATGACGCAGACCTTCTCGTGCGGGTGCTTGTCGATGTCGTCGATGTCGATCAGCGACTTGTCGGGAATCGAGAGCACACCAAGGTCGCGACCCAGACGCACGTTTTTCTTCATGCTCAACCCGAGCGTCGCTACCACGCGTCCCGACGCGATTGCCGCGTCGGCGATCTGTTGTATGCGATGCAGGTGGCTGGCGAAGCTGGTCGTAATCACACGCCGCCCGACCTGCTCGGCGAACACGTTGCGCAACACGGCACCGACGCTGGACTCGCTGGGCGAGTAACCCTTCTCTTCCGCGTTGGTGCTGTCGGCCATCAACAGGCGAATGCCTTCTTCGGCCGCGATCTGCCCGATGCGCGCCAGGTCGGTGCGGCGGCCGTCGACTGGTGTGAGGTCGAGTTTGAAGTCGCCGGTGTGCAGCACGACTCCCTGAGGCGTGTGCACTGCGATTGCATGCGCGTGTGGAACCGAGTGCGTGACCGGAATGAACTCGACGTCGAAGGGACCGATCATGCGTCGCTCGCCGTCTTTGACGACGACCAAGTCTGTGCGGCCGAGCAACCCGGCCTCTTCAATGCGGTTGCGCGCCAAGCCGAGCGTGACCGCCGAGCCGTAGATCGGGAAGCTCAGCTCGCGCAGGAGGTACTGCAGCGCGCCGACGTGATCTTCGTGACCGTGTGTGGCCACCACACCGACGATGTTGTCCGCGTTTTCCCGCAGATAGGTGAAGTCGGGAAGAACCAGATCGATGCCGTGCATGTCGGCGTCGGGGAACATCAACCCGCAATCGATCAGCAGGACGCTCTTGTCGTGACCATTCTTGACGTCGCCCTTGTCGCCCTTCTTCGATACCTTGCCGGTAACGGTCTGCTCGATGGCCATGCAGTTGCGGCCGATCTCGCCCAGGCCCCCAAGAAACACAATGCGAATGGGTGCTGCCATTAGTTAGGTCGTGAGTTAGGCAGTTGGGCGATCGGGAAACGCATCGCGCCACCTTTGCAGGTTCGCCCACACTTCCGCGGCCCGCGGGTCAACAAAATCCGGCGCCGCCCCGTGCGGCAAACGGCATTGCCCCACACGGAACCCCAAATGGCGCATCATTGCCTTGGTCGGGATCGGGTTGGGGGCCTCGTCGCCAGTCTCGAACGCGAAACTTTCCAGCATGCGACTGTTGACCAAGCGGGCGCCGGCGGTGTCGCCCTTCTCCCACAAGTCGAACATCTCTTGGTGGTCTGGGCCGGTCCAGTGGGTCGCGACGCCCACAACGCCGACCGCGCCGCTCGCCAGCAAAGGCAGGGTCAGTCCGTCGTCGCCGCTGTAGACCTCGACGTGTGGTGGCGCTGAACTGATCAGCGCAGCGGTTTCACCTGGGTTCCCGGCAGCATCCTTCAACGCCACGATGTTGGGGACCTCGCGGAACATCCGCAGCAAGGTGCTGGTCAGAATTTTACGGCCCGTGCGAATTGGGATGTCGTAGATCATGTGCGGCAACGGCGAACTGGCGGCCATTGCGCGAATGTGAGCTTCGATGCCAGCCTGCGACGGGCGGCTGTAATAGGGGCACAGCGCCAGGATGCCCGCGGCGCCGAGCGCCGTCGCCTCCTTCGTGAGGTGTATCGAGTGCGCGGTGTCGTAGGTGCCCGAACCAGCCACGACCGGGATCGTCACTGCTTCGATCACAGCTGCGAACAGGCTGAGGCGCTCGTTGTCGCTGAGCACCGGCGATTCACCAGTGGTGCCCGCGATCACGAGTCCGTCGTTGCCGTTGTCTTGCAGGTAGCGCGCCAGTCGGCGTGCCTCGTCGAGATCGAGCGCACCGTTGTCGTCGAACGGCGTGATCATCGCCGAAAGCACACGACCGAACATGGCCATTAGAAACTCCCCTCGCTACCGCGGTTGATGCCCTGCGTCAGTATCAGATCTTCGTGCA
Source organism: Actinomycetota bacterium (assembly GCA_043786755.1). Lineage (GTDB taxonomy): Bacteria > Actinomycetota > Acidimicrobiia > Acidimicrobiales > Ilumatobacteraceae > UBA668. The sequence continues at coordinate 13,490 of JAYVVU010000344.1, read as the reverse complement.
GTTCCATCCACACATCGTGGTAGCTGCCGCACATCACTCCGGTAAACATATTCGATGCGCCGTTGGTGACCCGTGTGCAAGTAGCAGCCAAACGAGGCGCGTACGGCGCCAGTCGAGTGAGAACCGCGCCCATCGTCGTCACCACCGGAATCGTCTTCTCGTTGAGGCCGACAAGTTGCTGCACCACGCCTTGATCGTACGACGAATCGGTGTGGTCGTTCGGTTCACCATTCTTCAACTGCCACGCGCCGCACAGTGATTTGAAGCGCTCGTTCAACTTGAGGAACGACTCGTAGGGCGAACGCAACGCCTTAGTGACGTTGACGCCGCTGATGTCTTCGGCAAGCGCGATGCGATGTTCGTCGCGACCGACGGGCGTGAGTTGCCAGAGTTGGCGCGCTTCGCGAAACATGGCCCACTCGCGGCCCTGCAAGCTGGCGAGGTGTTCCTCAACTACCGCGCAGGGAAGATCAGCTACCTCTGCAACAGTTTCAGCTTTGGCGAAGCCTTTGATGCGCAGCGCGTGAAACGTGCGGAAGAAAGGATCGGATTCACGCGCCTTGGATTCGTGCGTCACAGGACGCAATCGTAGTGCTCGGTCTACTGGCCAGCGACGGGTGCTAGTTCGGCGGCGATGTCGAACTTCAAGTAATCCTCGGCGGTGTCTTCCCAATCCTCGAACTGGATGACGCCCATCTCTTCGAAGCGACGGCGCAGCCACTTGTCGTTGCGATCCAGCAGACCGAGCTTCTTGCAGTTCGGCACGATCTTGCTGAAGAGCATCGCCTGGAACACGTTGCGGGTCGGGTCTTCAAGGATCAACGGCATCACTTGCTTGACGTCGACGCCCATGCGTTCCCACACCTCTTGCTGCATCAGACGGTCGCGCATGCGGATGCCAGCTTCGAACGCAAACTCCTGGCGATCCTTCATCTCCAGGTCGCTCATGTCGTCGTAGCACTCCTTCAGGCTCAAGACGCCGAAGGCGACGTGGCGAGCTTCGTCGCTCATCACGTAGCGCAGGATCTTCTTCAGCAGCGGCTCGCCGGTGAGCTGATGCAGGAATCCGAAGGCGGCGAGCGCAAGGCCCTCAACCATGATCTGCATGCCCAGGTAGGTCATGTCCCAGCGGCTGTCGTTGACGATGTCGTCGAGCAGGCTGCGCAGGTGCACGTTGACTTGGTACTCGCCGCCCAACTTCTCGTCGAGGTAGCGAGCGAACACTTCAACGTGGCGCGCTTCGTCCATCACCTGCGTGCTTGCGTACAACTTGGCGTCGTACCACGGGACCGTCTCCACGATCTTGGCCGTGCAGATCAGCGCGCCCTGCTCGCCGTGCAGGAACTGGCTAAGCATCCAGCTGCGGCTCTCGACGCCGAACTCGAGCCATTCCTTGTCGCCCCACTTCTGCAGCGGCGTACCGATGTACATGTTCGGGTCGAGGCCAGTTCCGAGGACCTCTTGATCCTGAATGATCGTCTTCTCGATATCGACGTCGGTTTCCCACGGCATGTCGGTAGTCGCATTCCACTGGCCACCCTTGGCCTTCTCGTACAGCTTGCGGAGCGCGGGGCGCTGCAACGAGTAGTCCCAGGTGAAGATCGTGTCGGCGTTGTTGGCGACGACGTGTTCGACCTCGTTCGGATCGGCCGACGGAATCGCGAGGATCGCATCGATGTCGTTGATCTCGCTACGACCGATGATCTTCATATTGTCGTTGTGAACCACAGTGTCGTTGTGCGTGACCTTGTCGTTGTCTGTGACAGTCATGATTTGTTAGCTCCTGATGAGTGCGGCTTGGAAGGCCGGGAGAATGAAGGTGTTGATAAAGGTGCGTGCCGATTCGTGATCGCCGAGATCGACATGGTCTGAGGGGGCAAGGAAGTAGGAAATGACGAGGCGCGAAAGCAACTCGACGAGCGCCGCCGATTCGCGGCGAGGTAGGTAGGGGTCGACGAACGGGACAAGAAAAACGGTGGCGACTTCCATGATGCGGGGCAAGCCGTCGACGGTGAGATTGCCGAGCATCTCGCCGGGCTCGGAGGCAAGCATCAGCGTGAGGTGTTGGTCGGCGCGCAGTTCAAGCGTCGCGGCCACAACGGCACGCACCAACAGGTCTTCCAGCCCATCGGAGTTTTCGACGTGAGCGGTGAGGCGAGTGAAGAAGTCGGTGAGTTCCTGCAAGCGCAGTGCTTCGAAGAGCACTTCCTTACCACCGGGGAACATGCGATACAGCGATGCGCGCGACACGCCAGCTTCGGTGGCGATGTCGTCGATCGTCACCTTGGCAAGGCCCCACTTCTCGCAGCACGTCTTGGCCGCGTCGAGAACGCGCCGTTCGAGAGAGAGACCGACATCAGACATTGCTTGAGACAATAAGACGAGAACCGTCTCACCGTCAAGGGGTATCCCAGGAAATGTTGCATTGAGTGACCGCACGACCACCTCAGGCCGCCCTTCGGCCCGGCGGCCCGGTTGTCATAGTGGTTTTATCGGGCAGAGTGACCGTCAGCGTTCGGTCGGGGGCCAGGTGGAGCTCCCAGCCGCCGGTGTGCACGAGCGTGTGATGGCGGACGCAGATCGGCAGCAGATTCTTCAGATCGGTCAACCCGCCGTTGCGCCACCATTCGACGTGGTGGATCTTGCAGTGATCGAAGCGGGTCGCGCATCCGGGAATCGCGCAGGTTGCATACGTCGCCCGCAGCGCTCGTCGCTGCGCGCGGTTCGCAAGCCGAGTGGTGCGGCCGAGGTCGAGCTCGCCCGGCGCGTGTAGCACTACTCCGTTGCGGACGACAACGGTGTGCACGTCGGCGACACCAAACAGGTCGAGCAGCACTCGGTGTGGAATCTCGACGGGTAGTCCCCAATCAACCGTCGGCGCACCAGTGGCCGGGTCGGGTGTGGTGGTGTCGACGACAACGATGATTTCGGGTGTGCCGAGGCGGATGCCTTTGCCGTCGATGATGTTCATCAAGGCGTGCGCTTGTAGGAACGACTGCTTCTCAATCGGATCAGTCGGACAGTTGTCGGGTGTTTTGTCGTGGAAGAGGGCTTCGGTGGCGGCTTTGATCTGGTTGTACAGCTTCAATCCCGTGACCGGGTCGACGTTGAGGGTGAAGATGTTCATCCCGGACTGCATGTCAGTTCGCCGGTAGAGCCGGACGGCGCGGCGCTGTTGATCCAGCCGCGACATACCGTCGTCGGTCGCCAGCCGGCGTTCCTCCGCGCGCAGAGCTCGTGCGAACTCCCCAGGGGTCGATTGTCCGGCGATCGCTACCAGGCGCTGTTCGTCGGCGAGTAGCGAGGTCTGCTGGGCGCTGTCGAGCCGACGCAAGCTGTTAGCGAGTTGATCAAGATGCCCGGCAGCAACCTGCCCATCCGCCAACGCTTTCCCAAAGGCGGGTGCCTTGGTGGCGGTGTCGGCTCGTTTGACGATGCGTTCCACATCGCGCACATCGCTACGCGACGCGGTCGCCATCACGTCTTCGGGCATCGCGCCCATCGCCTCGAGCGCTCGCGCGTACCCGATCTGTTGCGATTCGCACCATGCAGTGATGCGCGTGACCGCTGCGATCGCGTCCGTCACCAGCGGGCGGTCGCGACAGGTGGCATCGGCGCTGACTGCCGTGTCGAACAGTTTGACGATTTGGGCACGTTGCATGCGCCATCACCTCCCGAACGCGTCTCAAGTGAGTTGAGGTCGCTCTCGTGACAAACGGAGCGACGATAGGTTCTCGGGGAAGCGAGAATTAGAACTCTAGTTCGCCCGCGTGACAAAGTCAACTCACGTGGGCACAAATCTTGAAATCGTTTCCGGGATTCGGTTCGCAGCCAATTGTCGACTAGATCAGTCGCCTTTCAAGAGCGGCTGGTAACATCGCCACTCGCAGCGTGAACGACTGCGCCACCTAACGACAGGATTCCCCATGAAACTCCTCAAGCAACGGCAGATCATTGCGGCAGCTACACTCGGTGCACTCCTGCTCGCAGCGTGCGGCGACGACGAGAAGTCGTCCGATACCACCGGAGCCGCCAACCAGACCGCGGCCGAGTGCGCCGTCGGCAAGACCGTCACCGACGGAACGCTGACCATCGCCACCGGCGAGCCTGCCTTCCCGCCATACGTCATCAACGACGCAACACCCGAAGATGGCCAAGGTTTCGAAGCAGCAGTGGCGATGGCCGTCGCTGCCGAGCTCGGCTTCGACGCATCGAACGTCGTCTGGACGCGCACCGCGTTCGACGCGGCGGTTGCTCCCGGCCCGAAGGACTTCGACTTCAACCTGCAGCAGTACACCATCACGCCTGAGCGCGCAGAAGTCGTGACCTTTAGCCAGGGCTACTACACCTCGTCGCAGGCAATCTTCGGCTTGGTCGATTCGCCGGCAGCTGGCGCAACCACACTTGCCGACTTGAAGGGCTTGAAGATCGGCGTGGCTGCTGGCACGACCAGCGTCACCTACATCGAAGATGTCATCCAGCCCGATAGCGAGCCGTTGATCTTCAACGACAACTCTGCCGCCAAGGAAGCACTCGACAGCAACCAGATCGACGCCATCGTCAGCGACCTGCCGACGGCGCTGTACATCACCGCTGTCGAAATGGAAGGCACCACCGTGTACGGCCAGATCGAAGGCAGTGGCACCGACGAGTTCGGTCTGCTGATGGCCAAGGACAGCCCGATCGCACCATGTGTCGACTTGGCCCTGACCGCACTGAAGGCCAGCGGCGAACTCGACGCGATCACCACTGAGTGGATGAGCGACTACGTCGAGGCACCAGTCATCTCACTCGGGTGACCCGCTAACGTCGATTGACGTGACCGAAACGAATGGAGCCGACGCCGACAAGGCGTCGGCTCCTTCGCGTCGGGCACTATTCGAGCGAGCGCAACGACGGCGCAGCACGCTGATGGCCGCGGCCAGCACGGCGGTGCTCGTTGGGCTGATCGTCTGGCAAGTACCGAAGATGTCGGGCTGGAAACGCGTTCGCAAGTCCTTCTTCGACGGCGACACGTTTTCGACCGCCTTCCGCCCGGTTCTCAAGGCATTCGCGCTCGACGTGAAGATCTTCCTCGTCTGCGCGCCGCTGATCATCCTGATCGGAATGATCATCGCGTTGTCGCGCAGCGTTCGCTCGCCGCTGCTGTTCCCGCTGCGCTTGGCCGCCACGCTCTACGTCGACATCGTGCGCGGCGTGCCGATCATCTTGTGGCTGTACCTGATCGGCTTCGGTGGTGCGGGGTTGATGAACGTGCGTGAAGTCGGCTTCGGTCCGTTCAAGATCGGCACGTACCTCTTCCTTGGAGGCGTCGCGCTGGTTGTGACCTACTCGGCCTACGTGGCCGAAGTCTTTCGCGCGGGTATTGAGGGTGTGCACGAAAGCCAGCGCTCCGGAGCTCGTTCGCTCGGGCTCTCGACTTGGCACACCAATCGCTACGTCGTGTTACCGCAAGCAGTGCGCCGCGTGATCCCGCCCCTGATGAACGACTTCATCAGCCTGCAGAAAGACGTCGCGCTCGTGTCGGTGCTGGGGCCGATCGAAGCACTGCGCCGTGCCGACGTGCTGCAGGACAAGCTGTTCAACTTCACGCCGTTCGTGGTAGCGGCCGTGTTGTTCTTGTGCGTCTCGATTCCGTTGACCCGCACCGCCGATTATTTGCTCGCCAAGGAGCGGCGCACGATGAGCGGGACGGCCGTCAGATGAGCCTGTTGAAGTTGCAGTACCAGGGCGTGCACAAGGCTTTCGGCGCCAAGACAGTGCTCGACGGCATCAACCTCGACGTCGGCGTCGGGGGAGCCATCGCGTTGATCGGCGCCAGCGGCAGCGGCAAGAGCACGTTGTTGCGGTGCACGAATCTGCTCGAACCAATCGACGATGGTGCGATCTTGCTCGACGGCGACGACATCACCGAGCCAGGGCGCGACGCCGACCCAGTGCGCCGTCGCATCGGCATGGTGTTCCAGAGCTTCAACCTGTTCCCGCACATGAATGTGCTCTCCAACGTCACGCTCTCTCCGCGCAAGGTGTTGGGGAAGTCGAAGGAGGAAGCGACCGAGCTGGCGATGGCAATGCTCACTCGCTTCGGCCTCGCCGACAAGGCCAGCGACTATCCCGACCGGTTGAGCGGAGGCCAACAGCAGCGCGTCGCGATCGTGCGTGCGTTGCAGATGGACCCGGAGGTGATGTTGCTCGACGAGATCACCTCCGCGCTCGACCCGGAGTTGGTCGGCGAGGTGTTGAACGTCGTGCGCGACCTACGCGCCGACGGAATGACGATGATCTTCGCGACGCACGAGATGAGCTTCGCTCGCGAGATCGCCGACACGGTCTGCTTCTTGAAGAACGGCGTCATCGCCGAGCAAGGGCCGCCGCAACAGATCTTCAGCGCGCCAACACATCCCGACACGCGGGAGTTTCTTGCGCGAGTGATCGCCAGCGGAAGGTTGTAACGCCCAAGTCGTTACTAGGTAGGGTCGTAAGTCGTGACGCTTCCCGAAACGACAGTCGAAGTAGCTCCCCCGCCACCGGTGCCGCGCTACGGGCCGTTTGCGATCGCCGCGTTTATCGGGCTGGTGATCTGCAGCAATGTCGCGTCGGCGACCTGGGCCGCACTCGACAACGAGCACCCCGCGCGTTTGTTGATGCTCTCGGCGCGCAACCGGTTTCTGGTTGTCACTGTTCCGAGCGGAATCTCGCCCATCACTTGGAGCCTGCTGGCCTTTGCTCGCCTTGGGGCGTCGGCTCTCGTGTGTCACTTAGTCGGGCGCGCTTACGGCGACCGTGCGTTGCGCTGGTTTTGGAAGTTCATGGGCATGCCGCAGGAACAAGTCGGCAAGTTCGAGCAGGCATTCTCCAAGGCCGAGTGGGTGGTCGTGCCGTTCTTCGTCGGCAGCAACATCGTGTGGGTTCTCAGCGGAGCCGCCAGAACGACATGGAAGCGACTGGTCCCGCTCTTCGCACTCGGTCTTGCCGCTCGGCTGGCGCTGGTGTGGTGGTTGGCCAGGCAGTTCGAGGAGGAAGTGCGGTCAGCGATGCGCTGGGTCGACCGCTACCAGTTGTGGGTCATACTCGGCTCGATCGCCATCGTCGTGCTCGTCAACGTCCGTAACTTCCGCCCTCGGCGGTGATGCGCGGCACGGCGTCCGCGTGTTAGAACCTCCGCCATGGCTGAAACAAAACTTCGCGGCAACCCCGTTCACACCGTCGGCGAGCTCCCCAAAGTGGGCACCCCGGCACCGTCGTTCACGCTCACCAAGACAGACCTGAGCGACCTCACCAACACCGAACTCGACGGGCAGCGCGTAGTGCTGAACATCTTCCACAGCCTCGACACGGGCGTCTGCGCAGCAAGTGTTCGCCGATTCAACGAGCTCGCATCCGGCCTCGACAACACGAGCGTCGTGTGCGTGTCCGCCGACCTGCCGTTCGCGCTTGCTCGCTTCTGCGGCGCTGAGGGCCTCGACAAGGTCGTCCCGGCAAGCACCTTCCGCAGCGATTTTGGCACCGCCTATGGCGTGCAGTTGGCCGATAGCAAGATCGCCGGACTGATGGCGCGCTCAGTAGTGGTGTTCGATGAACACGGCACCGTTACTTACAGCAAGCTGTGCCCCGAGCTGTCGGAAGAACCCGACTACGACGCAGCAATCGCCGCGCTGGGCTGAATCTCACGCCACTCGCGCCAAAGGTTGGGCGCGATTTCATGCCATCACCGTCCGCTTTCGCGCCCACGGGTGCGAGAAGGGGCGACTCTGACCTAGTTCCGCGCCCAATAACTAGGGCTGCCGGCCGAGGTCGGACGTCGCGTGCAGTCGGCCGTAGCGATCGGGGCGGCGGGTGTACATCAGACCGAACGTCAATGCATCGTCGCGTTGGCCCAGATCTAGGTCGGCCACTAGCACTGCCGGCCGATCGCGCGGCGCTTCGACGATGACTCGGCCGTACGGGTCGGAGATGAACGACGAGCCGTAGAACGTGAGCGGGCCTTCGGTGCCGATGCGATTGACCGCAATCATGAACGTCGAATTCGCAAGACCATTCGCGGCGATCATCTGGCGCCACATGGGCTGTGTGTCGACGCCCGGCATGTGTGGTTCGCTACCAATCGCCGTCGGGTACACGATCACTTGTGCGCCATCGATCGACAATGCACGTGCGAGTTCAGGAAACCACTGATCCCAACAGGTCGGGAACGCGAAATTCGCGCCAGCGACGTCAGTTACCGGACAGTCGGCGTCGGCAGGTTCGAAGTAGCGGTCCTCGTGGTAGTACTCGAACTCGGGAATGTGAGTCTTTCGACTGCGCGCCAACAATCGCCCCGCCGGATCGACGCAGATCGCTGTGTTGAAGCCGCGACCGTCGGAGCTGCGCTCATAAAGCGACATCTGCACATGGACGTCGAACTCAGCGGCCAATTCACGCGCCAACGCGACAGTTGGACCGGTCTCGACATCCTCGCCGTGGGTAGCCAGTGCGTTCGGCACATCTGGCGAGTAGCAAAAGTACGGCGACAACGTCAACTCTTGCGTAAGGACCACACGCGCACCAGTGTCCGCGGCGAGTTGCACACCATGCCGCAAAGTCTCGCGAAGCGCGACCTGATCGGGATTCCAAGCACACTGCACCGCTGCGACGCGCAGAACATTCGCCGTCGAGGCGCCTCTCCGATACAGCGACGGAAGCGGATCAGCACGTTGAATGACCTCGAACTCGCTCAATTTTCGCTCCCCCAATTCTCCGCACGCACAGACAAATCATGGCAGCGCATCACTCAGACAGCGCGGCTATAGTACTTGCTATGGCAAGCACTACGTCGATTGCAATATCTCCCGAGGCCCGAGACGCGCTGCGGGGACTCGCCGCCGAACGCGGCGACACCATGGATTCGTTGATCAAACGGCTGCTTCGCGACGAGCGCGCCCGACGAATGGGAGCGGCCCTCGCCGAGCGCCGATCACAGATGAGCATCACCGAAGTTGCCGACGAGCAGGCACTGATCGCCGGTTCAGCAATAGCGTCGGCCGATGCGATCCGGTGACGTCCTGGTCGTCGACTTCGGCGTCCCGATCGGCAGCACACCTGCACTCGTCAGGCCAGCAGTGGTGATCACGACCCAACCAACTCTCGACGAGTTTGAGCAGACGTTTCATGTCGTTCCGATCACAACCAATCGCAGGAATTGGCCGACCGATGTCGCCACCGACCGAGGTCACGCGCAGTGCCACCTAGTGACAACGGTTGACCAGGTGCAAGTCGTAGAGCGGACCGCCGAGAATGTGGGACCGACGACCCTTACTCAGATCCGCGAGGTCGTCGCTGTGCTGCTCGGCCTGTAGTGACTGCGTCACACACCGAGAAAGCTGTCGAGGCCGAGCGTTACGCCTTTGTGCTCTGCGATCTTCTTGCACGCGAGTAACACCCCCGGCATGTAACTCGCGCGGTCGTAGCTGTCTTGACGAATCGTTAGCGTCTGTCCAGCAGCACCGAGGATTACCTCTTGATGTGCGACCATGCCGCGCATGCGCACCGAATGGACGTGAATGCCCGCCGGGCCGATGCTGCCCCTCGATCCGGCAATCGATTCGTGCGTGGTCGGATCGGCCGCCCATTCCGACGACGCGGCTGCCATCCGCTGCGCAGTGGTGATCGCAGTACCCGACGGCGCGTCGACCTTCGTGTCGTGGTGTAGCTCGATGATCTCAGCCGTTTCGAAATGTGGTGCAGCCAGTTCGGCGAAGCGCATCATCAACACCGCGCTGATCGCGAAGTTGCTAGCGATCAGGCAGTTGCTACCACTGAACGCGCTGCGGAACGCAGCCAGGTCGTCGTCATTGAAACCCGTCGTGCCCACGACGGCGTGCATGCCGTGCATCGCCAGCCATGGCAGCGTCGTGCGCGCCGCACCGGCCACCGAGAAATCGACCACGACTTGGCAATCGGCATCGGCCAGCGCGCGCAACTCAGGGTGAACGGCTATCCCGGATGGCGACTTGCCAGCCGCATGCGGATCAACGGCGGCTACCAAGTCGAGGCCATCATCAGCCGCTACTGCCAGGCACACGGTGGCGCCCATGCGCCCGCCAGCTCCAACGACGCCAACGCGGATCCTTTCCATGGCGATGAAAGTAGCCCGTCAGGGGCGACCCGCCGAGGCGCGCACCAGTTTCGTACCCGCCACGGACTCTCATGTACGCTCCGGCGCTCGAACACCCGACGACATGACGGAGAACCACGATGGCGAACGACAACGCTGACGGCAACGGCAACGACAACAGCAAGTCGAACGGCTCCTTCAATCGCCTCGAGGTAGTCGCAGCAATTCTGCTTGGATTGGCGGGCATCCTCACCGCCTACGCAGCCTTTCAAGGCGCGCTTGAAGACGGCAACTCCCTCGACAAGTACACCCTCTCCGCGAAGCTGACGTCTGACGCCAACGGCTACTACAGCGACGGCAAGCAGCAGTTCGGACAAGACTTGGTGCTCTTCACCCAGTTTCAGATCCTGGTCGAGACCGGCGACGAGTCGACAGCTCAGGTCCTCTCCGACAACCTGTTCTCGCCGGAACTAAAGACGGCGTACGAAGCATGGTTCGCGCTCGGCGATGAATCGCCAGCGACGCCGCTCGACATGGACGAATACGTGCTCGAGGATTACACGACGGGCGATCAACTGACGGAAGAGTCCGACGCTGCGTTCGCAGAGGCTCAGAAGGCGAACGAGGACGGCGACAAGTTCGAACTAGCGACGGTCTTTCTTGCGGTCGCCCTGTTCCTTGCCGGTATCGCCAGCCTGCTCAAGGCGCGAGCTGTGCAGATCGCAATGCTGCTCGCCTCAATCGTGCTCATCGCCCCTGGCGTGTACGCGATCCTCGATGGCAAGGGTTGGATCTAGCCAGAGGTGGGTGACGACCGTTGCTAAATGCTCGGACCGACAGTTACCACGATTGGTTCGGACGTCAGCACGTCGTGAATGACGGCGCGAGTCGCCGCCTGATCGACAGCCGCCCACCGCGCGACCTGTTCCGCAATCGGCCGGACCGCGCCGGTCGTAATCAACTGGCCGCCGGTGCGGGCCATGCGCGCACCGGTGTCTTCAAGGCCAAGTTCAAACGCGCCCGTTAGGTAGCCAATCGCGATATCGAGTTCTTCGTCGGTGATGCCATCGGCCGCGAGCTTCGCGAGCTCACCATGCATCAACGACGTGACTTCGTCGCGATGCTGTGGCTGCGTGCCCGCATACAACTGGAACACGCCAACGTCGGAGTAGCACGAGACGCCCGAGTACACCGAGTACGCCAACCCGCGCCGCTCGCGAATCTCTTCGAACAAGCGACTCGACAATCCGCCGCCGAGTACGTGATTGACAACGTCGAGCGCTTCGCGACGTGGGTCGTTGCGTTCGAGCCCGCGGCCGCCCATCACGATGTGCACCTGTTCGGTGTCGTCGTTCAGATTGGAACCAGCACCCGGGTGCTGCGGTGCAGTACGCGTCGGCCGCTTTCCGCCGCCAGCAACGTCGGCGAATGCCTTCTCGATGGCGGTAAGCATCTCGTCGTGCGGCAATGGCCCTGCAGCCGCAACGACCATCGCCTCTGCGCGGTAGTGCTTGGCGAAGAACGAACGCACATCATCCGGCGTGATTGCTTCCACGTGTGCACGATCGCCGGCGGGGTCGCGACCTAGCGCGTGGCCCTCAAACAATGCAGCCGCAAAGCGGCGGTGCGCGACATCGTCGGGCGAGTCGTCGTCCATCGCGAGCTCTTCGAGAATTACTTGGCGCTCGCCGTTGACGTCGTCGTCGCGTAACGCGGGACGGGTTAGCACGTCGCCGAGCAGTTCGATGCAGAAGTCGCTGTGCCGTGCTGGGAGTCGACAGTAATAGCCGGTCGACTCCTTCGAGGTGAACGCGTTGAAGTCGCCGCCACGACGATCGACGCCGCGCGCCAGCTCTTGCGCCGAGCGATTGTCGGTGCCCTTGAACAGTAAGTGCTCGAGAAAGTGGCTAACACCACTCAGTTCGTCGGGTTCGTCGCGCGACCCGACGCCGACCCAAACCCCGGCAGCCACCGAAAGCGCGCCAGGCACGCGTTCGGTAGCCACCGTCAGGCCAGAGTCGAGTGTTGCGATCCGAAGATCGGTCAACGTGTTTGACCTTTACTTGACAACGGCGTAGCTATCAGCGGTGACGGCGACGCGAACGATCGCCATCGCCACCACGATCGCGGCCACCACCGCTGGTGTTGCCACCAGCTTCGCCACCGGGGCCAAGATCGCCCAGGTCGCCGGCCAGTTCCGCATCGAACGCATCGTCGAACGACACAGCAACGCCATCAGTGACGGGTGCTGCTGCACGACTGGGCTCACGACGCGGCTCGCGATCACGATCGCCACCGCCCCGTCCGCCACGATCATTGCGGTCGCGCGGCGGGCGATCTCCACGATCGCGATCGCCACTGCTCGGTGCACCTTCGGGGATCACGGGATTCCATGACTCACCGGGGGTCAGGCTGACCTTGCCCTTCTCGTCGATTTCCTCGACGATGACTTCGATCTCCTGACCGAGGGTGAGCACGTCTTCAACATTGTTGACGCGCTTACCCTTGCCGAGCTTGCTGACGTGCAGCAGACCGTCGCGGCCGGGAAGGATGTTGATGAAGGCACCGAACTTGGTGATGTTGACGACGCGGCCCTGATAGGTCGCACCAACATCGGCCATCGGCGGCGACACGATCGCTTGAATGCGAGCCCGTGCCTCTTCCATACGCCAAGCCTCGACAGCACCGATGGTGACGATGCCTTGCGCACCGTCGTCGTCGACTGCGATGTCGGCGCCGGTCTCTTGCTGGATCGTGTTGATGACCTTGCCCTTGGGCCCGATGACCTCACCGATCTTGTCCATCGGGATGATGAGCGTGGTGATCTTCGGTGCAGTCGCTGCCACTTCCGGACGAGCCTTCGCGAGGCAAGCATCCATGTTGGCGAGGATCTCCATGCGGGCGTCCTTGGCCTGGTTGAGCGCGGCGGCCAAGACGTCGGCGGGAATGCCGTCGATCTTGGTGTCGAGCTGCAGCGCAGTGATTGCATCCGAGGTACCGGCGACCTTGAAGTCCATGTCGCCGAATGCGTCTTCAGCACCGAGGATGTCGGTGAGCGTGGTGTACTTGCCTTCGGCAAACACGAGGCCCATCGCAATACCAGCGACGGCTGCCTTCACCGGCACACCGGCGTCCATCAGTGCGAGCGAACCGCTGCACACCGCACCCATGCTGGTGCTGCCGTTGCTGGCGAGCACTTCAGCGACAAGGCGAAGTGTGTAGTTGAACTCGTCCATCGCCGGCAACACGGGAAGCAGCGCACGAGCGGCGAGCGCACCGTGGCCGATCTCGCGACGCTTGGGCGTGCCCACGCGGCCGGTTTCACCGTTGGCCCACGGGGCCATGTTGTAGTGGAACAGGAAGTACTTGTGCGTTTCCGGGCCGAGCGTGTCGAGCA
>JAYVVU010000343.1:0-3023 GCA_043786755.1 Actinomycetota bacterium | reverse complement strand
GATGCCCGTCGTCGTGGACATGTTCGTGGTCGTGCTCGGCCGCTTGATGCGCGTGTTCGTGCGCATGTCCGCTGCGCAACACAAAGCTCACGCCAACTGCGGCAATCAGCAACGACGCCACTTGACGACCGCTCACCGGATCGGTGAACACGGTCCACGCCACGATGGCACCGACGAACGGCGCAGTCGCGAACACCAGTTGTCCCCGCGCTGCGCCTAGGTCGCGCGCTCCCGCGACCCACAGGGTGATGGAAGCGCCGTACCCGAATGCACCGACGAAGAGCGCGCCGAGGATCGGCCATCCAGCAGGCACGCCGCCGAGTACCAACCCAATCGCCAAGTTGACACTGCCAGCAACGACACCCTTGACGAGCGTGATGTGCGCCGGCGCCAACTCGTCAAGGTTAGCGGTGACGCAGTTGTCGACTCCCCAGCAGAAGCACGCGCCGGCAATCAACAGCGCACCCCAGCGCAGATCGGCACTGCCCGACCAGCCAAGCACGAGACCTGCGATGAAAACCAGCACCGTGCCCGCCACGACGCGAGGGCCAATGTGCTCGCGGAAGATGAAGTATGCGAGCAAGGTGGTGAAAACAAGCTCCAGGTTCAACAGCAGCGAAGCTGACGCGGCGGGAGCATGCGCGAGGCCGGCGGCGAGCAGCACCGGCCCGATCGCCCCGCCGAGCACCACCGCGGTTGCCAGCCGCGACGCACCGCGACGAACTGCGGCGCGTGTCGGGCGCACGCGCCCGAGGAAGGGTAGGACCGCGATTGCCGCACCGAGGTAGAGCAGACCGGCAAGCGTGAAGGCACTCATGTCGCCCGCAAGCCGCGACGCCGCCGGCGCAGAGATACCAAACAGCACCGCGGCCAACGAACAACGGAGCACACCGCGGCGAGTCATGGCATGAGTCTTACCTATCGGGCGCGGCCGTCTGCTGAACTGACGTCATGCGATTAGTGCTGATCCTCGCCGCGGTTCTGCTGGCCAGTTGGTTGGTGTTGATCGTTGCGCTGGTTGTGGCTCGCCATCGGTCGCCGGATGCGACGGGTTGGCGTGACTCAGTTCGGCTTGTTCCCGACGCGCTGCGACTCGTTCGACGACTCGCGACCGATCGCGGTATTTCTCGCCTCGTGCGGCTGCCCGTCTGGTTGTTGCTCGGGTACTTGCTGTCGCCGATCGACATCGTTCCCGATTTCATTCCGGTCATCGGTTACGCAGACGACGTGATCCTGATCGCGCTTGTGCTGCGTCAGTTAACGCGCCGAGCTGGCGCCGACAAGATCGAGCAGCATTGGCCCGGAACGTCTGCCGGGCTGGTCACGTTTCTAGCGTTGCTCCGGATTCCGTAAGGACTCGTGCCCGCGTCACGCTCATCGCGACAATTGCGAACGCCAGCGGTACAGGAATGAGAATCCAGATGAGTGATACTCCTCCCACGAGCGCGCCGATTGAGGTCACTATCACTCCCGGCCATGGCCGCTGATCAAGCCAATTGATTCCGACGTAGACCAAGATGGCGGCGGCTACCAAAATCGCAGCGCGTACGACACCACCGCCGCCCTCTTTGGTGAAGATGACCTCCGCAGCGGCGAAGGCGAGATCTATCCCGACGGCCACCAAACCCATAGTTCGAAGACGGTTGCGCTCTTTCACGTCGTCAGCCTGACTCGATGGCCACGGCACAGCAATGGTGCTAACACATCGTTGCGGGTGTGGTCTGCCCTCCGCTGGTATTCGGCACCCAGTACCGCCTGCTGCAGAGGGCGATTCAGCGCAGATGAACTACGTCGCCGACATCGAAGCGGTGCTTCACACCAGCATCGTCGACGACGAGCAGTCGGCCATCGCGCTCAACATCAAGCGCTCGCCCCGACACCGTTGCGCCCGCCAGCTCGACGCGCACGCGGCGGCCGAGCGTGCCCATGTTTTCGCGGTACTGCGCCCACGGATCGGCCGGAAGCTCGTCGTAAGCGAAGAGCAGTTCACGCAGCACGTGCAGCGGGTCGATGTCTTTGCCCAAGCGAGTGGCGCCGACCGGAGCCCACCCGACGTTCAGGCCGATGCCGACGACCACCACCGAAGCGGTCGCCTGCGCGAGTATGCCGGCGAGCTTCTTGCCGTCGACGAGCAGATCGTTGGGCCACTTCAGTGCCGGCTTCACTCCGCCGGCGCGCTCACAGGCCCCAACGGCGGCCACCGCGACGCGTTGCGTCAGTGTGTGCGGCGAGGCCGGTACATCGCGAAACAGGATCGAGACCAGAAGATTCACACCAGGCGGCGCTTCCCACTTGCGCTCGAGCCGGCCACGGCCGGCCGTCTGATGGCGTGCCACCAGAACAGTTCGATCAGGCGCACCCGCAGCCGCCGACTGCAGCAAGTCGACGTTGGTGCTGCCGGTTTCGTCGACAACTTGGACGTGCCAACCGGGTGGCCAAGTGGGCCTATCTCCCTGTGAGGTGGCAATCGGGGTCTCCACTCCGACAGTATTGCCACCTGTGCTGCAGAAAATCTTGATTGCCAACCGTGGCGAGATCGCCGTTCGCGTCATCCGTGCCGCACGCGAGCTCGGAATCACGACCGTCGCGGTGTACAGCGAACTCGATCGCAACGCCATGCACGTGCGCCTCGCCGACGAGGCTTATGCACTCGGCGGACAAACTGCGGCCGAGAGCTACCTCAATACCGAGCGCATTCTGCAAGCCATCGAGCAGAGCGGCGCCGACGGCGTGCACCCCGGCTATGGGTTCTTCAGCGAGAACGCCGACTTCGCCCGATCGATCACGGCCCAGGGTGTCGCGTTCATCGGCCCACCGCCGGCGGCGATCGACGAGATGGGCGACAAAGTCAGTAGTCGCAAAGCCGCGTTGCGCGGCGGTTGCCCGATCGTTCCGGGCACCACCGAGTTCGTGCAGTCGGTCGACGAGATTTCCGCGTTCGGTGCCGAGTTCGGTTACCCACTCGCGATAAAGGCTGCATTCGGCGGTGGTGGCCGCGGCATGAAGGTCGTGCGCAGCGCCGA
>JAYVVU010000342.1:0-3027 GCA_043786755.1 Actinomycetota bacterium | reverse complement strand
GCGGGCTGGTACGCGGCCAGCAGTCCGTATCTCTTTGACGGTCCCGCTCAGGGCCGTGAGGCAACAGTCATGCGAAGAACTCCATCAATGTTGCGGTGTGTTGCCTGAACTCGTCGGCGGAGGCGGACACCGAGGCGATCGAACGGTCGGGTCGAATGACGACGATCCCCTCCGAGAATGGAATCGACCCCACTGCCACGAGAGCCCCGCGTGCCCGCCACCTTTCCAGCGCAGGGCTGTCGGTTGCCGTCACTCCGCAGAAGACGACTGCGAAACCCGTACCAGCGGCGGTGTCCAGTTGGCGTCCGTCGGTGAGCGTGATGTTGGGGGCTTGGCGGCCGGTAAGAAGATGGTCGCCGGTGCGCATGCCGTGTTCGAGGTGCGGGAACGCGCGTTGCCCGCCGTAGGCGCTCTCCAGGTCGGCTTTCTCGACGCCGCGACCAGCCAGCTGGTCGATCAGTCGCCCGGTGTCGACGGCGTGGCCGACGACCCCCGCGGCATGCGGCCGACGCTCTTCCTCATACGTGTCGAGTAATCGCTCGCCGGCGCGGCCGGCGCTGACCAGGTCCAGTTTCCACGCAAGGTTGACGGCATCACGGATGCCAGAGCACAGCCCTTGGCCCATGAACGGTGGCATTTGATGTGCAGCGTCGCCGGCAATGAACACTCGGCCCGAGCGCATCGCGCTGGCGACGGTTCCGTGAAAGCGGTAGACCACAGCGCGCACGATGCCGGCGTCGGCGGGCGTGAGCCACGGTGAGAGCAGTTGCCAGACGCGCGCTGGTTCGGTCATCTCGTCGCGCGTCTCACCCTCCTGCATCTGAAACTCCCAGCGGCGGTAGCGGCGGTGGCCTGGGACGAATGTGGTGGGGCGAGCCGGATCACAAATCTGCTGAACCAATGCGGGCAGCGCCGGGGCGCAGCCGTCATGAAGGCGGACGTCGACGACCATCCAGTCCTGGTCGAAGCCTTGGCTGTCGAAGCGAATACCGAGCGCTTTGCGAATTGGGCTGGCGGCACCGTCGGCAGCGATCAACCAGTCAGCCGAGAGTTGCGTGCCTGACGCGAGTGTTGCTTCTACGCCCGACTCGGACTGCACAACCGCTGTTACTTCCTCTCCAAGCAGGAATTGCACGCTGGCCTTCAGCGCGTGCGCGCGCAGGAACGCTTCGAGTTCGGGCTGGTAGTAGCGAACGACAGGTGGAAAGCCGAGGCCGGTCAGCGTTCCTTCCGGCAGCTCGAAGCCGATGATTCGGGTGCCTTCGACGTCGACGAACTCGGCGCCCGGCAGCGGACTGGTGACGCCCGCGAGGCCTTCGCCGGCGCCGATCAGCGTCAGCGCCCGCTGGCCCTCGTCGTCCATCACGATGGCGCGAGGAAGGTCGTAGATCTCAGTGGCCTTCTCGACCACGGTGACATCGAAGCCGCGATTGGCGCAGGCAATTGCGGCGGCCACACCGACCGGGCCACCGCCGACGACGATCACTGACGGACTGACGCTCATCGATTCGTTCTCCCTGGGATCAGCATTGCCACCAGCGCCGCGGCGTGCGCTTCGATTCGTGCGGGGTCGGTGGGGTCGACGCCCGAGATGAGACGAGCCTCGGGCGAGTTCGTGTACAGCAGGGTTCCCCCGCCGAGTATCAGGTAGAACGCGGTGACACTGTCGACATCAATGGTCTCGCGTCGGCGGCGTAGCGGCTCCCACAGCGCGCTCACTGCATTGAAGCGCGCCTGCACATAGTTAGTCACCAGCCAGTCCAGCCGCTCCGAGGGCGCACCCGACTCGTGCACCATGATGCGGTTGAGTTCGGGGCGTCGTGCGGCGTGGTGAACGAACGCGCTGACGGCCGCCTCCAGTGTGGCGCGCTGCCCGCGTACGCCCTTCATCCTTGCCATCGACTCGCCCTCTAGCTCTTCGAAGAGAAGGGCCACCGCTGCGCGCCACAAGTCCAGTTTCGACTCGAAGTGGTAGTTGATCTGTGGCTGGTGCACCCTGGCGCGGGTTGCGATCGCGCGGGTGGACGCACCATCGAAGCCAGATGCCGCAAATTCGTGGATTGCGGCATCCAACAACGACGCCCGCGTTGCGTCGGAAAGGTCTCTACGGGCCATGGGTTGACATTCTTTATCGATTGATAAAGAATGTCAAGCGCCTCGTCCGAAGAAGTCGAAAGGAAGTTGAACTGATGGGTTTTCGATTCGCCAACGTTGCCGGTCGCGCCGCACTTGTGAGTGGTGACCATTACTACGACGTCGCGACGGTGAGCAATGGTTCACTCTCCAGTGACCCGATGAAGGCGCTCGCGTTCGCCGCCCAGCTGTCGGCGCTGTCCGCAACACTCGCCGACCGCGAACCGGCGGGCCTCATTGCCGACGTAGTGCTCGACCCACCGGTACCGCGCCCGCAGAAGTCGTTCGGCATCGGCCTGAACTACGCCGATCACGCCGCAGAAGGCTCGATGGACGTGCCGGCGAACCCGATGGTGTTCACCAAGTTTCCGTCGTGCCTGGTCGGCCCGACTGCGAACGTCGAGCTGCGTAGCGATTTCTGCGATTACGAGGGCGAGTTGGTCGTGGTCATCGGCAAGGGCGGCAAGGACATCCCGGTCGAGGCTGCCTGGCAGCACGTGGTGGGCGTGACCGTCGGCGAAGACATCTCCGATCGCAAGGCGCAGTTCGCCTCGAAGCCGCCGCACTTCGACCTCGGAAAGTCGTTCGACACGTTCGGTCCTGTCGGGCCGGTGCTGGTTTCAACTGACGAGATTGCCAACCCCGGCGCGTTGCGCATTGTCACCACGGTCAACGGCGAGGAGCAGCAGAACGACACGGTGTCGAACTTGATCTTCGACATCCCGACGCTCATCAACTACCTCTCACAGATCACCACGCTCGTGACCGGCGACTTGATCTTCACCGGTACGCCCTCCGGCATCGGTGCTGCGCGAGGCGTGTTCCTGCGCGATGGCGACGTGATCGTGACCACCATCGAGGGCATCGGCACCTTGACCAACCACTGCGTTCGCG
>JAYVVU010000341.1:0-3031 GCA_043786755.1 Actinomycetota bacterium | reverse complement strand
GATGCCAAGGCTGACTTGAAGTACGTGTGGGTGTTCGACACAGTCATCCGCGACGCCGACAACCAGTTCCTTTCGAACACCGGTCCCATCGCATCGCTGGACGACCCGAACTTGAACGTGTATCAGACGTATGACCTAACGGTCGAGAACGAGTCCGGCGAGATCATTGTTTTGCTGGGCAACGGCGACGGCGTCAACACTGAAGGCGATCCGATCGCCGCACCGTCCATCGCTGGTGCCGCATCAGTTCCCGACTACGCAACGCTGCGCGACCAAGCGATCTACGCCCTCCCCGACGGCGGCAACGCCTACGCGGGCCAAGCAGACGATCCGTTCTTCCTCGACCTGCGCGTCTTCGACCTGCTCTACGGCGGCGACGCCTCGGAAGTCGGCCAGGACACGCTCGCGGGCTACAACGTCAACTCAGTCGCACTACAGGTACCGAGCGGTGACCTCGCCATCAACGGCGACGCCGCGGCCAACCCGGTGATCGGAATCTGGAGCACGACCGAACGACGCAGCGCCACGGTCGACGGCGCAACGCCCGACACGCCATTCGTTCAGGTTTCACGACTGGGCAACCCACTCGTCAACGAAGTCGTGATCCCGTTGGCGCTGAAGGATGCGTTCAACTCAATCAGCCCCGACGTGGATGCAACCATCCCGGCCGTGGTTGACAAGGTGATGCACCCAACCCTGCCCGGTTTGGTGGAAGCCATTTACGGCGTGCCGGCCCCCGAGGGAGATCGCAACGACTTGGTCGAGATCTTCCTGCAAGGTGTCAGCGAAGCGAACGCCGGTCTCACTGGCGATCCGGCTGTCGTTCTGCCGGTTGACCTGAACTCGCAGGACCTCAACGCCGACGCACAGTCAGCGCGAGGTGCGGATGTTCCGTTCCAGCCGTCAGAAATGCTGCGTCTTAACATGGCAGTTGCACCGGCCGCCGAGCCCAATAGCTACGGCGTCATTGCTGGCGACGTTGCTGGATTCCCGAACGGTCGCCGCCTGGCCGACGATGTCGTCGACATCGCCATTCAGGTGGTCGAAGGTGCAGCGATCACCGGTGAGCTGAACGAGGGTCTCACGACGCTCGACTCGGTCAACGCCAACGACGCCGAATTCGGCAGCGTGTTCCCGTACTTGGCACTGCCGCACGTCGGCGCTGTCAACGGCGGCGGGGCACCCGTTGCCGAGACGCCGACCACTGAGCCGGCACCGGACACCACAGTGCCCGCGACGCCGGACACGACGGCGACAGCACCCGAGTCGGAGACTTCCGACGACGACGACAGCAACACCGGCTGGCTGCTTGGCGGTGGCGCAGCGGTTATCGCTGCCGCTGCAGCAGGCATCGGCATCGGCCGTCGCAGTCGCAAGAGTTAGCAACCAGTTAGTGGGGAATGTGGCAGCCGCGCACGGCGGCTGCCACTTCCCCTGTTCCGCACTTCGCAAACCATCAAAGGACTCCACCATGCGTCGCACCACCGCTTCGATCGTCGCGGCACTTTGCCTCTCCACAGTCGTATTCGCGACCGAGGGCTTCGGTCTGTTGAGCACCGACTCGCGCACGAATACCGACGACGCTCCGACCGACGCAGCCGATCTCGCCACCCAGCTTTCGCGAAGCTCCGGCAAGTCGCTGCAGGAGATCGTCGACAAGCTCGAGTCGCGCGTTGTAGCGCTACCCGGCGACTACGTCTCACAAGCGACTCTCGCGTTGGCGTATGTGCAGTTGGCACGCGTCGCAGTCGACCCTTCCTATTATCCGAAGGCCGACGAAGCAATCGCGCAGTCGTTCGCGACCAACAGCGACGGCAACTATCTCGCGTACGCGGCTGGAGCGGCACTCGCCGCTGGCCGCCACGACTTTCCGCTGGCGGACGAGTTGGCCACCAAAGGACTCGCCATCAATCCGTACAGCGCGTTGCTCTACGGAATTCTCAGCGACGCGCAGGTTCAACTTGGCGCATACCAGGACGGCTTCGACAGTGTGCAGAAGATGCTCGACCTGCGTCCCGATACTGCGTCGCTCAGTCGTGCGTCGTACGCCTTAGAGCTTGAGGGTGATCTGGAAGGCGCGCGCGAGTTGATGCAGCGAGCCCTCGACGACGCCCCTACCGGAGCTGATCGCGCGTTCGCGCTCCACCATCTCGGTCAGCTGGCCTTCGATGCCGGCGACCCGCAAGCTGCGCTGGACTACCAGCTCTCCGCACTCGAGGCGTCGCCCACTGACGCAGCAGCACAGTTTGGACGTGCTGTCGCCGAAGCTGCGCTCGGCCAAACCGACGCCGCGCTCGCCCACTTCGCGGAGCTTGTTGCCAGAATCCCCGACCCCGGCTACCTCACCGCCTACGCGCGCCTCCTCGAATCGGTCGGGCGTACAGATGAGGCCAATACTCAATACGCCGCGCTCGAGGCACGAGCAAAAGTTGCTGCGCGGTACGGCGAGAAGCCTGAGACCGGAGCGATCTTCTTTCACATCGAAGCCGGCGAAATCGACACGGCTATCGCCGAAGCCGAGGCTGGACTAATCATCCACGGCTTCATCCGCACCTACGACGCCTACGCCTGGGCACTTCATGCCGCCGGACGCGACGACGAGGCGCTGGTGCAGATCGGCACAGCACTCTCGTTGGGCACGCGCAGCGCGTTGTTCTACTTCCACTCGGGCATGATCAAGGTCGCCCTCGGAGACTTCGCCGGAGCGCGCGACGACCTCGCGGAAGCGTTGGAGATCAATCCGTACTTTGACCCGATAGACGCGGTGATCGCCCAACAGACTCTGGCCACACTCACCAACTAGTCGACGAGTGGCCGTTGTCGACTAGATGCCGAGCCACGCCTTCATCAGGTTGAGTGACGCCGTTCTCCCGTGAACGCTGTTGGGTTATCGCTCGCAGTTGGTCTTGATTTCAGCAAGGCAGATGTCGTCGCCGTTACTGCCGTGTGTGGCGTCATTCCCCGGTCCGCCATCGAGGCTGTCGTTTCCATTACTGCCGGTGAGGTTGTCGTTACCCTGCCCACCGGTGAC
>JAYVVU010000340.1:0-3033 GCA_043786755.1 Actinomycetota bacterium | reverse complement strand
TTGAAACGATTGTTGTCGTCGCGATGGAAGCTGGGCAGCGCGTGTTCGCGATCTTGCGGTTCGAGCTTGATGATGCGCACGCGGCCGAAGTTGGCGCCGATGCTGTCGACATAGCGGCGCAACGTCGCCGCCTTGTCGGCGTTCGACGTCCACAGCGCGTCTTTGTCGGTCTTGCCCTTGTCCCAGAAGCCACGGCAATCGAGTTCGCCGTCTGCTGAGGCCAGTGGCGCGAAGTTGGTGTCGCCACCACTCTTCCAATCCATGTACTCAAGTCCGAGATACTCAGATTCGGGAACATCGAAGTCGGCGGGAGCCAGGGCGACGAACCCTGTCTCGGCGAGTTGCGGCATCCGGTAGTGCGGAGTGTCGATGGGGATCTCGACGCTCCAGTGCTCTTTCGTTGGCCAAAAGCTCATGGGTGAAGAATACCAAACTGACCGAGTAGGTCGTTAGGGACCAAAGTACTTGGCGGTCGTTCGCTTGAAACGGCTCAGGGCGCGGGCTGCGTCGACGTGGTCGTCGGCAGCTCGGTAATCACGATTCGCTGGGGCGGAATCTTGATCGCCTGGCCAACACCGATCAGGTTCTTGTCGGTGATGCCGTTGATTTCCATGAGCTGGTCGAGGTCGACGTTGAATGCGTTTGCGATCTGGCCCAGGGAATCGCCCTCTTTGACGATGTAGACCGTGATCAGCGGCAGCGAGGTCGAGGTGTCGATGGTGGTGGTGGGGGCAAAGGTGATGAATGCCGGAAGCGTGTCGTTGGACTCGCCACGATTGCTACAGGCGGCGACCAGGGCCGGCAGGGCTGCCAGCGACAGCAGCAGCGCAACGTTTCTGGCCCGATTCATAGTGTGTTAAAGGATAGATCGCTTCGTTCGCCGTGCAACGTCGCGCGACACCCCGGCTATTGCTGGCGGTTGCTGACGTATGCGGCCAGCGCAACCAGTTCGTCGCGAGCTTCGGGGGTGATCGGGGCTAACGCGATCGCTGCGACGGCCACGGCCGCCAGACGCTCGATCGTGGCTTCCAAGTCGGCCAACGCCCCGGTATCGATGATCGCCTGTTGCACGCGCGCAACGTCGTCGCCGCTGAGATCGCTGCGGCCGACCATCGCCAACACGGTCGCCTGCGCGGGGGAGGCCGCCTCCACCGCTCGCGCGATGAGAGGCGTCGGCTTGCCCTCGCGCAAGTCGCCACCCACTGGCTTGCCAGTGATAGCGGAGTCGCCAAACGCGCCCATGACGTCGTCGCGCATTTGGAATGCATCGCCGAGCGGCAACCCATACGCGCTGAGCGCAGGTAACAGCACGTCGGCGCGCTCTGGTGCCGCCATCACGGCCCCGAGGTGCAGTGGCCGTTCGATGGTGTACTTACCACTCTTATAGCGACAGATCTGTTCCGCTTTGTGGCGACTGCGCTCGTTGCGCACGCTGCCCGCGATGTCGAGCACTTGCCCGATGTTGAGCTCGATGCGTAACTCGTTCCAGATCGCCCACGCTGCCGCGCTTGCGCCCGCCATCATCATGTCGCTGTACACAAACGCGAGATCGCCGACCAATATCGCAACGCCTTCGCCGAAGCGGCGAGCCTCGCCCGCCCAACCTTGCTCGCGATGGCGCTCGGCGAATACGGCGTGAGTCGTCGCGTGACCACGCCGACTCGCAGCGTCGTCCATCACGTCGTCGTGGAACAACGCGAATGCGTGCATCAACTCGAACGCAGCACCTGCGTTGGCGACCATTGGATCTGCCGCGTCGCCGCCGGCGCCGACGAAACCCCAGTGGCAAAACGCTGGACGCAATCGCTTACCGCCAGCGAGCACTAGGCGGCCAATGTGCGTAATCGGCTCGGCCAATTCGGGGTCGAAAGTCGCCCAGCGAGCTTGTTCGGGTTCGAGAAACTCGCGCAGCCGAGTTTCGACGCGCGCTGCGATCGCCGCCAATGAGGCCGGAACCGACGCATTGGAGAGGTCAGCCATCGGCACCTAAGTCGGCAACAACCTGTTCGATCTGCATGCGCGCGTTTCCAATGCGCGCTCGGCAGAACCCGATCAGTTCGACGGCTCGCTTCACGCGCTCGGCCAACACGTCGACATCGACATCGCTGCGCTCGAGTTCAGCGAGGATGGTTTCCAGTTCGGTGAGCGCTTCGGCATAGCCAGCCGCGATGGGTTGATTGGCAGTTGTCATGTCGTTCGGTGTCCTAGCGTTCGATGTCACGGTGTGGTCTCCTCCACGCGAGTCGTGGCCGTTCCTCTGGCAAAGGTAGTGACGATGACGTCGCCAACGTGCAGCGCCCCTGCATCGAGTACGGCTGATCCGTTGGCCGTGCGCGCAATGCTGTAACCCCGGGCAAGGGTGTTTGCAGGATCGAGCAGGCGCAGGCGTTCGGCCACGGCGTTGAGATGGCGTACCTCGGGGTCGAGGCGCGCTGGCACTCGACCGATCGCCGCAGTTGCGGCAGTCAGGTGCGAACCAGCGCGTTGAACCACCTGGTTGGCGCCTAGGCGAACACTGCGCGCCCGCTGCCCAAGTCGATCGTCGGCGCGATCGATAGAAGCCACTACCTGGTGACGAATCGCGCGGGCCACGTCGGCAACGTCGGCTTCGGCGCTGGTAACGGCGCGCTGTACGCGGTGTTCGATCGCAGTCCACGCCTGCTCGCAGCTGTTGCGAAACGCTTGCACTCGCTCAACCAACGCGGCGGCGCATGCCGTCGGCGTCTTCAGTGCACTGTGCGCTACCTCGTCGGCCACGCTGCGATCGATCTCGTGGCCAAGCCCGGTGAAAACAGGCAGCGACGATGTGGCGATGGCGGTTGCGATCGCTTCGTCGTCGAAGGTCGCTAACTCGGTTCGACTGCCGCCACCGCGAATGAGCACCACCACATCCAGGTCGGCTTGGCGACCGAGCGTGCGCAGAGCCGCCGACACTTCCTTGACGGCCCGCTCGCCTTGCACGCGCACTTCGATTTGGCGCAGTTCAAACCCAAAGCCGCTGCGTTCCAGTTCGTGCACGAAGTCGGCCCACGC
>JAYVVU010000339.1:0-3039 GCA_043786755.1 Actinomycetota bacterium | reverse complement strand
ACACCGCCGACACCACGGCCGACACGACCGCTGACACCACGGCCGACACAACTGCGGATACCACTGCAGACACGGCCGCCGACACGACCGTCCCGGCTCCGACGAGCTGGGCCGTGAATACCGACGACTGCATCGACCCCGACGCGGCGAATGCGCTCATTGAGGGCACGATTCAGATCGGTGCTGTCTTCCCGCTCACCGGCGAAACCGCCGCTGATGAAGCCTTTGCCCCGGTGAAGGATGGCTGGGTGGCCTACATGGACTACGCCAACGAGAACGGCTTGCTCGGCGACCTGCAGATCGAGGCCTCGGTCGAGGACGATCAGTACAGCAAGGACCTCACCCCCGGTGCCGTCTCCAAGTTGCTCGATGCTGGCGTCGATGTGTTCTCGGGCATTCTCGGCACGCCGAACAACCTTGCCGTGCGCGACACCCTCAACGAGGAGTGCGTACCGCAGCTGAACAACCTGACTGGCTCGCCCGACTGGGGCGACGTCGCCAACTATCCGTGGACGACCGGCGAGCGCGTGCCCTACGACATCGAGGCGAAGGTTTACGCCGCTCAGATCGCAGAGCAGTTCCCCGACGGCGCAACGGTTGCATTGTTCAGCGTGAACAGCGACTTCGGTCAGATCTACGTCGACGCGTTCAAGGAGCTCGCCGATGAGTTCGGGCTCGAGATCGTTGATGAGCAGACCGTCGAAGCCACCGACGGCGCACCGCCCGTCTCGCAGATCACCAGCATCGCGTCCAAGGCTCCGCAAGTGGTCATTGGTGTGCCGATCGGCATCGGCTGCGTGACGTTCCTCAACGAGCTGGCATCCAGCAAGGCGCAGAACGCAGGCTGGGAGCCAGTCACCTATATCTCCAACACATGCGCAGCTTCGAGCTTGATCCTCGCGGCTGCCGGGGCCAACGCCGATGGTGTCCTGACCTCGAACAACCTGGTTGACGTCAAGGATCCGGCCAACGCCGCGATTCCGGCAGTGGCCGAGTTCCTGGCCTACATGGACGACCTCGGCAAGGGCGACACCGTGGCGACCGCTGCGGCGGGCTGGCACGTCGCAGAGGTGACGATTGCAATCATCAAGCAGGCGATGGAATCACCTGAAGGCCTCACCCGGGCATCGATCATCAACGCCGCGCGTAACTTCACCTACACCCCGGGCTTCGCACGCCCCGGTGTCGTGTTCAAGTCGATCGGTGAGGAAGACCCCTTCCTGGCGCAGTCGCTCCAGGTAGTCGAGTACGACGCCGACACGGCGACGTTCACCGCGATCGGCGACGTGATTACCACGTTCGAGAGCTGATCTCTTCGACTCTTAGTTGAAATGAGTGTGGCCCGCCCGAAAGGGCGGGCCACATTCGCGCTATCGCCAAGCAGAACTAGTCTCGGGGCCATGACGGATACAGCGACAGGATTCAATGCCCAGCGCGCGATTCGCGATCTACGCGCACTTGCCGAGCGCACGGGCGGCCCCGCCGGCGCACGACGGTTGTGTTGGACGCCCGAGTGGGTCGAGGCACGAGCGTTGTTGCGCGAGGAGTTGTCAACGCTGCCCGTTGAAGTGGAACAGGACGAGGCGGGGAACATTTGGTCGTATTTGCAGGGAGAGACCGACGAGCTCGTCGTCGTCGGTTCGCACCTCGACTCTGTTCCCGCTGGAGGATGGCTCGACGGCGCACTCGGCGTGCTCGGTGGGCTGGAAGTGTTGCGCACGCTCGCCGCTGCGCCGCAACGACCACAACGATCGTTCGCACTCGTCGATTGGGCCGATGAAGAAGGCGCACGCTTCAGTCGCAGTCTGTTCGGGTCTGCCGCCGTCGTCGGCACACTCGATCTCAACATCTTGCGCGAGCTGAAAGACAAGTGGGGCAACGCGCTCCCCGAGGTCGTCGCCGAGCACGGCGTACACATCGACCAACTGGAAGCCTGCCAATCGCGACTCGCCAACGTCGTCGCCTATCTCGAGCTGCATATCGAGCAAGGCCCAGTGCTCGAGCACAACAATCTTGGAATCGGCATCGTCACCGGCACTGTTGGCATCGAACGCGAACGGCTGACCTTCAGCGGGCAAGCCGCGCACGCGGGCACCATGCCGATGGGCATGCGGCGCGACTCGCTGCGCGCAATGAGCCGCTTCGCACTCGAGCTCGCCGAGATTGGCAAGCGCCACAACGGAGTCACCACCGTGGGCAGCGTCACGTGTTGGCCAGGCGTTGTCACCGCAGTTCCGGGAACGACGGTGTGCACGATGGACATGCGCCACATCGACGCCGATGCACTCGCCGCGATGTACGCCGAAGCAAAGGCCGCCGCGCAGTCCGCCGCCGATGCGGAGGACTGCTCGGTCGAGTTGGAGCACATCTTCCGTATTCCGCCGATGATCTTCGACAAGACGTTGGTCGACTCAGTTCGTCGCGCAGTGAAGGCTGTTGAAGGTCACGAGTTCGAGTTGCCGAGTGGCGCGTTGCACGATGCCTCGGAGATGGCGCGAGTCGTTCCGACCGCAATGCTGTTTACGCAGTCGATCGCAGGCCTGTCGCACACCAAGGAAGAAGACACCACCGACGAGCACTTAGTGATGGGTCTCACGGCGTTCCACCAAGCAGTGCTTGAAGCCGTCAACCCACCCGCGTGACGCTGCCCACGTTTGAGTTCACGGCCCCGTTGTGGCTGTATGGCGGGAAGGCGACGTGGCACTTCGTGACGCTGCCGTTTGACGTCACCGATCAGATTGACGAGATCAGCCTCGAATCTAAACGTGGCTTCGGCTCCGTACGCGTCGAGGCGACCGTCGGCAGCACGACATGGGCAACATCGATCTTTCCCGACAACAGCAGGAAGTCGTTCATCCTGCCGGTGAAGGCATCGGTCCGAAAGGCGGAGGGACTCGCGGTCGACACGAAGTGTCAAGTGCGACTGCAACTCGCCGACTAGTCGTCCACTGGGAATCTGGGGCTGAATCGTCCCAAATCCACTT
Source organism: Actinomycetota bacterium (assembly GCA_043786755.1). Lineage (GTDB taxonomy): Bacteria > Actinomycetota > Acidimicrobiia > Acidimicrobiales > Ilumatobacteraceae > UBA668. The sequence goes on along the minus strand of JAYVVU010000339.1, from coordinate 55 downwards.
CCGGGGCGAATCCGTCCCGCTCTCCGGGACTCGTCAGCCCCAGAACGCGATCCAA
>JAYVVU010000338.1:0-16453 GCA_043786755.1 Actinomycetota bacterium | reverse complement strand
GGTTGGTTCATCTGCAGCTCTACTTCGACGGGTATCGGTACCTACCTGACGCGAATCTGGGGCGCTCGTTTGTCGCCAACGGTGTCGCCTCGGTCGTGCTCGCAGCCGCGCTACTCATTCGCCGCGACGCACTCGTGCGCTTGGCTGGCATCGGCCTGTCGCTCAGCACCCTCGGCGCGTTCGCGATGAGCCGCCGCGGTGATGGCATCTTCGGACTGCGCGAGACAGGGCTGAACCCGTCGCCGCAGGCACTGATTGCACTTGTCGCCGAGATCGCAGCGGTAGCCGCACTTGCATACTCGTTCGTACCCAAGGTGGGCGGCGGCAACGACATCGACCGTCGCCTCAGCGTTCCGACCGCTGGCATCTTCGCCGCAGGGGCGATCGTGCTGAGCATGTTGTGGGCGCAGGATTCCGGCGCGGCTGCCAACGAGAGCAAGCCTGGCCAAGTCAGCATCAGCGACTTCGCGTTCCACGAGTCGGAAGTCTTCGTGACGACCGGTTCGGAGGTGACGTGGACGAACGGCGACGGTTTCGCCCACTCGGTTGTGGCCACCGACGGCGCTTTCCATAGCGACTCGTTGGGTACCGGCGATTCATTCACGACCACGTTCGACACCGCGGGTACCTACACGTACGTCTGCGGTATTCACGGGGCGATGACTGGCACCGTCGTCGTCACCGACTAAACCTTTTACATGGCGTCTTTGAAGCATCGGTTTCCCGGTGTGTCCGATGGCTGGGCTCGTTTCGACGGGCCGGCCGGCACACAAGTAGTAGACAGTGCGATCACCGCGATGACCAACTGGTTGTCGGATGGTTCCAATGGTTGTGGTGGCGGATACTTCGCGGCCGCGCACGCCGCCGACGAGTTGGTGGATCGCACACGCGCCACCGTCGGTCAACTATTCGGAGCCGACCCAGCCGGCATCGCGTTCGGTCCGAACATGACCTCGATCACATTCGCCATCTCGCGCGCGATCGGTGCCACGTTGCAGCCTGGCGATCGCATCGTCGGCACGCGCCTCGATCACGACGCGAATGTCACCCCCTGGCGCCGCGCCGCCGATCAAGCCGGCGCCGAGCAGGTGCTGGCGCCGTTCGACCCCGACACCGGCACGCTGCCACCCGAGAACGTGATCGCGCTGATCAACGAGAAAACCAAGTGGGTGACGTTGCCCGGTGCCAGCAACTTGCTCGGCACCGCGCCGAACTTGAAGCCGATCATCGAAGCGGCGCACGCCGTCGGCGCTCGCGTCTTCATCGATGCCGTCGCGTTAGCGCCGCACCATCGGATCAACATTGCCGAACTCGGCTGCGATGCGCTCGTCACCTCGCCGTATAAGTGGTATGCCCCGCACGCCGGCATGTTGTGGATGGAACCGGAACTGCTCAATTCGTTGCCGGTGTTCAAAGTCCGCCCGTCGTACGACGAAGGTCCGCGCCGTTTCGAGACTGGCATGCCGAACTACGAGGCCATCGCCGGTGTCGATGCCGCGGCGCGGTTCTTGTTAGAAGAGGGCATGGATCGCATCCAGGCAGCGGAGAATGAGCTGTTCGCTCCCCTGCTCGACGGTTTGAACGCGATCAAGGGCGTCACCGTGTGGGGCGTCAAAGGGCTCGAGGGCCGCACGCCGACAGTGGCATTCACGGTCGCCGGTCGCACGCCGTCCGAGGTCTCGCAAGCGTTGGCCGCCGAGAAGGTCGCTGTCTGGGACGGGCACAACTACGCGGTTGAGGTCGTCGGCCAACTTGGCCTGGCCGACAGCGGTGGCGTCGTGCGCGCCGGCATCTCGCGCTACATCGAACCCGAAGATGTGCAGCGCCTGCTGCGCGTCGTCGAACGGGTCGCCGCTCAGTAAGCCAGGGACTTTGGTCCCGGGTCGCGTGTGCTCCCGTGCCCTATGGGTGGCGCTGATGCGTCAGCACCATGGTTGGCATGGGAAACAATGATCGATCAGTTGTCAGTTGGCTCGCGTTTGCAGCAGCAATGGGAGCACTCGTCGTCGCCATCGCGGGCGTTAGCGATAACGGGAACGGTTCCGCCGCGTCGTCGGCGGGAGGCGACGGTGGTGGCGGAAAGCCGACCATCACCATCACGATGGCCGACAACTTCACGTTCTCACCTGACACGATCACAGTGCCGACCGACGGCGCGATCATCCATCTCGTCAACAGCGGCAACTCGGTGCACAACATGGAGATCCCGACTCTCGGCCTGACGAGCCCGGCTGTCGCTGGCCAAGACGAGATCGACTGGGAGATCGGCCCCTTCGCCGCCGGCGAGTACGAGTTCAACTGCCCGCAAGCTGGCCACGCCAGTGCCGGCATGACGGGCACGATGATCGTCACCGGGTCCGGCAGCAGCGCAACCACTCCCCATAACGGTGGGACTTCCGACGGCGAGATGTCTGCGTCGGAGATGGACGCGTTGATGATGGCAGTCGCGCAACAGTTCCCTGCGGTCACCGAGGGTCACGGCGGCGAAGTCATGGAGCCGACCATTCTCGCTGACGGCACCAAGGAGTACGTCCTCGTTGCCCAGGTCGTGAAGTGGGAAGTCGAGCCGGGCGTCATCGTCGATGCGTGGACCTACAACGGCGTTGTCCCAGCGCCGGAGATTCATGTGCTCACCGGCGACAAGGTGCGCCTGGTACTGAAGAACGAGTTGCCCGACAGCACTTCGTTGCACTTGCACGGCATCAAGGTGCCCAACGTGATGGACGGCGTCGATCCGTACACGCAAGCTCCGACCAAGCCCGGTGACGAGTTCATCTACGAGTTCGTTGCGCAAGGCCCGGCCGTTGGCATCTACCACTCGCACCACAACGCACAGGAACAGATTCCGAACGGGATGTTCGGTGCATTCACGATCGACGAAATGCCGATCCCGCAGAAGCTGATCGACAAGGGCTACACGCAAGTCGACAAGAAGGTCAACATGGTTGTCAACGATGCGGGCACCATCGGCCTCAGCCTGAACGGCAAGAGCTTCCCTGCTACCGAGCCCTACACACTGCGAGTCGGCCAAGTCATGCAGGTCAACTACATGAACGAAGGTCTACTGAGCCATCCGATGCACTTGCACCAACCGTCGGGATGGATCATCGCCAAGGACGGCGTGCCGCTTGATGAGCCGACGCCGACCGACACCGTCAACATCGCCCCCGGCGAGCGCTACACGGTGCTCTACATGGCACAAGAACCCGGCGTCTGGGCGTGGCACTGCCACATTCTCACTCACGCCGAGACACCTACCGGAATGCGGTACATGGTGACCGCCCTAATCGTTGAGAGGTGATGCGATGACAGAACGTGCTGGCCAAGTTGTCGTCGGCGTCGATGGCACAGAGGGATCGCTCGTCGCGTTGCGTTGGGCAGCACACGAGGCGGCCCGTCGCAGTTGGCCGCTGCAGGTTGTGACCTGCGCGCAACTCCCGATGGCTGTCGAAGTCGGAATGGTCGGAGTCGGGGGTTTCGCCGGCTCGGCCATGGACCTGATCGTGAAAGACCAAGAAGGTGTCAACCAACGAGCGGTCGATCTTGCTCGTTCGTTTGGGTTGGGTCCGGATGTCAAGATCGGCGGCGAGACAATTCTCGGCGCACCCGCGTACGCGCTTGTCGGCGCAGCTAATGAAGACGACCTGTTAGTCGTCGGCGCTACCAGCCACGTCGGCCGCCTCACCGACATGCTGGGTTCGGTTGCCACGGTCGTTACCCATCGCGCCAAGTGCCCAGTGGTGGTTGTGCACGGCGCACCGCGCAGCGACAACGAGGTCAAGCGCATCGTCGTAGGTGTCGACGGTTCACCCGGCAGCGAGCAAGCAATCGCGTGGGCGATCGATCAAGGCACGCGCTGCGGTGCCGAGCTGGTGCTCGTGCACGGCTGGGTCTACCCATACCTCGGTGCTCGCACTGGCATTAGCGAACCACGCGACGACATGCGCCTCGATGCGATGCGCACGCTCGAAGCTGCGACGGCAAGCGTGGTCGACACTGCACCCGGGTTGAAGTGTCACTCGGTGATCAGCGAAGAGAGCGCGGCAAAAGCGATCATCGACGCTGCTGTCGATGGCGACCTCGTCGTCGTTGGCTCACGCGGTCGCGGTGGCTTTAGTGCCTTGCTGCTCGGTTCGGTCAGCCGCACCGTCGCGCAGCATTCGCCGTGCCCGGTAGCCGTCATCCCGACTAAGTAACCCGGACTCACTGGCCGACACTCGCCGATAGCATCTCTGCTACCGGGGAGTAGCGCAGCGGTAGCGCTCCCGCTTTGGGAGCGGGAGGTCGGGAGTTCGAATCTCCCCTCCCCGACCGTTAAGCGTTGTTGGCGATCAGATCGATCGGGCCGACGGCGTCGCGGATCAGGCTGTGGAAGACCCGCACGCCGTGTTCCCACTTCGGGCTCAGTAGCCCGGTGTTGTAGTTGCCAGCATCGAGATTGCGCTGCACGTGCTCGCACATGCGTGCATCTTCGTCGGCAACCTCTTCGCTGAACTTCACCGTCTCTTCGATTTCCTTCGCGTCGTCGGCGAAGAAGTACTCGAAGATCAGATCGCTGTGCGTGTGGCCGCGAGGCAGCCAGCGCTCGATGGCGAACCCACCCGGGAACACATCGAACGCGAAGCACGGCCAGAAGTAGCCGAACACGCTGAACGTGCTCTCGTCGCGCGGCGGCATCGTGTGGATGTTCCAGCGCGGGTCGCCCTTGAATTCGACTTTGTAGTTCAGTGCATCCGCGTCGCGGCTCATCGCCGGGTGCGTTGTCGGCAAGTGATAGCCCTCGACAAAGTTGTCGCCGTACGTCTTCCAGTTGCAGGCGACGTGGCGCACGCTCTTGCTGTGGTAGCGGTAGCTCTCCAGTGGAACGTTTTCGATTTCCTTGGGGAAATCGCCGAGCCATTCCAGCAACGGCGGCGTTGCCGGATTCAGGCAGACGAAGACCATGCCCCGCCACGAAGCGACCTGGATCGTGGTGAGATTCATGTTGTCGGGAGCGGGCGCGCCAAAGTCGCGTGCGCTCAACAGCTTGCCCTCGGAGTTGAATGCCCAGCCGTGGTACTTGCACACCAGGTTCTTCGAGCAACCCTCACCGTCGAACACCAACGGCCCGGCGCGATGCGGGCACAGGTTGTAGAACGCGGTTAAGACGCCGGTGTCGGTGCGGCGGATGAAGATCGGCCAGCCAGCGAGATTTTCGGTGACGTAATCCCCGGTGTTGCGCAACTGATGGTCGTAGGCGACGTGAATCCAGTTGCTACCGAAGATTGGCCAACGCTCGCGCTGCCAGATTTCCGGGTCTTTGTACCAGCGCGACGGCAGTGTTTCGGTGAGCTCAGCAGCGACCGTTTGGGTCGGCAGGCTGGTCATTTCGCCGTGTCGTGCTGCGTCACGTTCAGTTGTTGCATAGCCATCAGGTTGCGCATCGTACCCTCCATGCCCTCCGGCGAACCGTCGAGGAAGAGAACGTTGCCTTTGCCGTGTTCGGCCATCTGGCGGATGGTTTCAGTCCACATCGAGAACAAGATGAGCGACGAGTCGACGGCGTTGGTCTCGAGTTCGCGAGCAGCCAACGCAAGACCGCGTGCCACTTCTTCGCGGAACAAGGCGACGCCTTGGCCTCGCAGCTGGGCGGCGGTGCGCTCGGCTTCGGCCTCGATACGCACTGCGGTACCCAGCGCTTCGGCTTCCTTGGTCTTGCGGATGAGGAGCGCGTCGCCCTCGTTAGTAGCGGCAGCCTTCAAGTTATTGCTGGCCACCACTTGCGCCATCGATGTTGTGATCGCCTGATCGAAGGTGATGTCGTTGAGCTGCAAGTCGATGAGGTGGAAACCCCATGTCTCGATGACGTGGTCGAGGTTCTCCTTCACTTCCTTCACGATCTCGCCGCGCAGGGCGAGAATCTCGGCCTGCTTCTTGGTGGCGACGAAGCCACGGGTGCTGCCCTCAACGCTGCGCACAAGCGCCGTGAGGAAGTCTTTCTCGCTGACGAATTTGAAGGCAATGTTCTTGATTGTCTCTTCGCTCTCGCTGATCGCGCCGTAAACCATCATCGCCGTGAAGTACACGTTGGCTTGGTCGGAGGTGATCGCCTGGAACTGCAGCTCGACGGCGCGGTTCTGGATGCTGATCCGGCGGAAGATCTTCTCTACGAACGGCACAACGACGGTAAGCCCTGGCCGGAGGATGCGCTTGTACTTACCGAAGATGGTGGTGACGCCGACGGTGCCCTGGTTGACGGTACGCAGGCTGGTAAGAACCGCCAGCACCACCAGGATGATCAGAATGATGCCAGCAACGGTGGTTGCTTCGACTGCGAACATAACGAGGTCCTCCTAGAACGTTCGCCGGGAGTCTATGCGGCATTTGCGGTGGCGACGTAACCTGCGGCATGCGTTGCTACGTGGCGGGAGTGCAGCACGAGAGCGGTTCGTTCTCACCAATTCCTACGTCGTTGCGGTCGTTCACCACCGTTCGCTGGGGTGTCGACAGCTTCGAAGAGTCGCACGTGATGGGCTACGGCGACGCCTGCGATATTGCCGCCGACCTGGGGATGGACGTGATCGCCGGCCCATTTTCGAACGCCGAGCCAGCGCTGCCATGCACCGCCGAAGCGTGGCAATTCATCCGCGATCGCATTCTCGACGAGTTGCGCGCTGCCATGCCCGTCGACATTGTGTTCTTGTGCCTGCACGGCGCGCAGATGTCGCAAGGGATCGACGATTGCGAGGGCGATCTGCTCGCAGCCGTGCGCGAGCTGGTCGGTTCGAGCGTTGCCGTAGGCGCGCTGCTCGATCTGCACTGCAACGTGTCGACGCAAATGCTCGCGGCTGGCGATCTAGTCGTGTCGTGTCGGCAGTACCCGCACATCGACTACGCCGAACGTGCGGCCGAGATGTTGCCTGTGCTTGCCAAGATTGCACGCGGCGAAGTTCGGCCAACAACCGCGGCGGTTCGGTGGGCGACGCCCGGCGCGTATCCGACGACGGACGAACCGATGGTGTCATTCGTGGCGCGCTTCACCACCACACAAGAACGCGCCGGGGTCTTAGCCGTATCGGCGAACCACGGATTCGAGGGCTCCGATCAAGCCGACACCGGCTCGTCGGTGGTCGTAACGACCGACGGCGATCTCGTGTTGGCGAACGCAATTGCGAACGAGGTTGCCGACGACTTTCTGGGCGTGATCCGATCGAAGAATTGGGTGGCGAAGGGAATCGACGCGGCCCTCGATGAAGCACTCTGCCACGAAGGGCGGCCTGTTGTCTTCGCCGACAGCAGTGACAACCCTGGTGGCGGATCAGCGAGCGATGCAACGTTCGTGCTCGCCGAGTTGATTCGCCGCGGTGCCACCGACGTCGCCGTCGCCTTGTTGTGGGATCCCGTCGCCGTTCGGTTGTGCTACGACGCGGGCGTTGGTGCGGTATTGCCATTACGCATCGGCGGCAAGGCAGGGCCGATGTCGGGCATGCCGCTCGACGTCGAAGCGGAAGTGATGTGCGTGCGCGACGATGCAATGCAATCGCTGTTCGCGAAAGGCGAACCCAACTATCGCCTCGGGCATACGGCGATGATTCGGGTTGGTGGTATCGAGATCGTGATGAACTCGGCGCGCCAGCAGGTGTTCAGCACGCATTGCTTCACCGAGCACGGCATCGACCCGTTGCAGCGACACGTATTAGTGGTGAAGAGTACGCAGCACTTCATGAACGGGTTTGGCCCCATCGCATCGAAGGTTGTGCGCTGCGAAGGCCCGGGAACGATGTCGCCCGACCTGTCGCTATTTCCCTATCGCAAGGTGCGCCGCCCGTTCGCCGGTATCGACTCGGTCGACCTCATCACCATCGAACCGTTGCCAGTCTCATGAGTTGGGTACCAGTCGTCGACATCAGTGCACCCAACGCTGCGGGATTGATCGACGAAGCGTGTGAGCGCGCTGGCTTCCTCACAGTTGTCGGTCATGGTGTTGCGGATGCAGTTGTTGCAGATGCATGGAATCAAGCGCGGGCGTTCTTCGATCTGCCGCTCGCCGATCGCATGCAGGTCGCGATGCCGCGGCCGGGTTACCCGTACGGCTACTCCCCGATGGCTGGCGAAACGCTGACACGCTCGCTCGGGCAAACCGCTGCGCCCGATCTCAAGGAGAGCTTCGCGATCGGCCCGGTCGATCGCCCGACACACACGATCACCGATCCCGCCGAATCGTTTGCGTGGTCGCAAAACCAATGGCCAGCGGCGCTTCCAACGCTGCAACCCGCGTGGGAGAGGTACTTCCGCACACTGAGCGAACTCGCGGCCCGCCTGTTGCGATTGATGGCCACCGGTCTCGGGTTGCCACCAACGCATTTCGATTCAATGATCAATCGCCATACAAGTGCGATGCGAGCGCTGAACTATCCGGAGATGGACCACGATGCCGGTCGACTTGGTGCGAGTGCCCACACCGACTACGGCACGCTGACGATCCTGCTCGCCGACCCCGTCGTCGGCGGCCTTCAGGTAGAAGGTATCGATGGCGTGTGGCACAACGTCGAGGCGGTGCCCGGTTCGTTCGTCGTCAACCTTGGCGACGCAATGGCGCGCTGGACCAACGATCGCTGGCGATCGACGATGCATCGCGTGCAAGTGCCGACGGCCCGCCGTCAGTCGATCGCGTTCTTCCACAACGCGAACGGGGACGCAGTGATCGAGTGCTTACCAACTTGCTTACCAGCGAACGCCTTCCCCAAGTACGCACCGATCGCAGCCGGCCCACACCTGATGCAAAAGTTCCAATCGACGGTGAACGCCTACTAACTAGTGGCGCGTCCATTTCGATCCGCGGCCCGTCCCATCCACGGTGACTCGACCAGCTGACTTCAGGTCGGCGAGCACGATTCGAATCGTGTTATCCGACACTCCAGGTACGGCACGACGGATGTCTCCTATCGAAAACTGCGGCGCAGCATGCGACAGGACGAAGTCGCGAATTCGCCCCTGCTTGTTGCCACCTGACTTACCGACGGCCACGCGATCGGCGAAGCGTTCGTAAGCCTGATCGACGCGATCCAGGAAGTACGCCGCCCACGGCCACACGCTGTGCTTGCCGTCGTCGAACCAACCCACCGTCGACGCGGCGAGAGTCGCGTAGTAGTCGTCCTTGGTCTCGAAGATGAACTGCTCGACGCTGATAAAGCGCCCGACGCGATATCCGACCTGTTGCATCAGATGCCCTGTGATCAAACGAGTCACTCGTCCGTTGCCGTCCCCGAACGGATGGACGCAGAGCAAGTCGAGCCCGAACGCGGCGATGACAAGCAATGGATGAATGTCGCGTTCGACTAGCGCAACGTTGGTTCGATCGATGAGCTCTTGCACATAGTTCGCGGTCTCCGCGGCCGGCACGGGCGTGAATCGCGTGACGGTCGATCCGTCAGCGCGATGCTCGACCACAACGTTGTCGTCGAGTTTGAAACGCCCACCGCCACCATCAACGAAGTTGAAGAGCAGTCGGTGCAGGTGCAAGATCAAGCCGACGGTCAACACGCCGTGTTCGTCCTGAATCAGATAGTCGAGCGCAGCGCTGTAGCCAGCGAATTCGGCCTCGCTCCGATCCCGAAACCTCGAGGGATTCTGCGAGACCAATCCGGCAACTCGGTCGTTCGCGACCGTGACACCTTCAATCGCCGACGACGCTGTGACCGATTCGATCCGGGCCTGCTCGCGTAAGGCCACCAACAGCTGTGGAAGCTGATCGAGATACCGCGCCTCGGCCCCCGCGGCGAGATCAATTGAATGCATGGTCGCAACAACCGCCCCCGGAACGGGGTCGAACGTGCTGGGCCGCTGAAAGCTCCTCATAGAACACCACAAACTTACCAATCTCCACCCCGATTGGTATGATTGTCATGTTTAGTTATGAGGTTCCTGGAGCGGGTGACCGGAATCGAACCGGCGTCATCAGCTTGGAAGGCTGAGGTTCTACCGCTGAACTACACCCGCAGAACGGCCCGAGGCTACCGCGCCGTCGCCGGAAATTTGCCAGAGTTGCGTCAGGCGCGAGCGACGCCTTGATACGTCCAACCCATCGACTTGGGCTCACCCTTCGCATAGAACGTCGCCAGACTCTCAATGGTCATTCCCCCACTCTCGATCAGCGCAGGGATGTCGCGGTTCAAGTTGCATCCGCACGCGACCCTGTTCTGAATGCCATTCAGGCGGTTCTGCCACTTACGGACCTTCTCGTCTGGTGCCCGGCCGTGCTCGACGAAGTGCAACCTGCCGCCGGGCTTCAGCACGCGGCGGATCTCGCGAATTGCCGCCACCGCATCAGGGATCGAGCAGAGTGTCCAGGTCGCGAGCGCAGCATCGACGGAGTGATCGTGCAACGGCAAGACCTGGCCATCGAGCCCAACGAACTCTACGTTCACCGACGTCGCGTCGAGCCGCTCCGCAGCGAGTTCTCGGCCGCGTGCCATCGGGTCGACCGCGAGAAGACGGACAACGGCTTCTGGCAGATGCGGAAGATTCAGACCCGTACCGAAACCGATTTCGACAACCTCGCCAGCGAGTGGCGCACACACCTCAGACCTGATCCGTCGCGTTTGTTTGCTATTCATCACCAAGTTCATGACCTTGGGAAAGACTCGCTCGCCGTAGAAACTCATGGATTCATCCTTGCACGAGAAGCGGACGCATCGATCGGTCGCGACCGGTCGGTTAGCGTCGGCAGGATGGGTACGACGGGAACCATCTCAGTGATGTTCACCGACATCGTCGGTTCAACGGCGCTGATGGAGAGCACCGGCGCACAGGCGTGGGACGAACATCGGCGTGCACACTTCAATGTCGTGCGCGACGCGCTTGCCACACATCGCGGCACGGAAGTGAAGAACACGGGCGACGGCGTGATGGCGGTGTTTGGCAGCGTGATCAACATGGTCGAGTGTTCTGCCACCGTTCAACACGCCGTCCACGGTATTCGGCTCGGTGGCGGGCCGATCGACGTGCGCCTTAGCCCAGGCCGGCGAAACGCTGGTCACGGGCATTCACCCCGGCGAGATCGATCTGGTCAAGCGCCTAAAGAGTGTGATCGAGAACGGCCCGTGGGCGGACCCGTGGGCTGGGCGAAAGCTTCACGCTGGAATGCGTGCCGGCGGGTTCACCGAAGTCACGAGTACCGCGTTCTTGGTGCGCGCAGAGCCAGGACTCACCAAGGCAGTTGCTGGCATGACTGCACGCATTACGGCCGACGGGGTCATGACCGAGCCTGAGATGAGCGCGTTCAGCGAGCAACTGGAACAGGCAATCAGTGATGGAACCGGCTTGTGGGCATTCGTAACGTTCGTCGCCAGCGGCACTCGACCGAACGACTAACGACGCAGCGGGCCGTTCAACGCCTTCTCGGCCGCATGCCAGCCGCACATCCCGTGCACGCCTGCACCCGGCGGTGTTGAGGCCGAGCACAACAACAACGACTTGTTCGGCGTGCCGTACGGGCGCAGCGAGATCGTTGGACGGAACACCAACTGCAAACCTGTGTGTGCGCCGCCGGCGATATCGCCGCCGATGTAGTTCGGGTTGTACTCCTCCAACGCCGAAGGATTCGCCTCACGTCGCTGCAAGACCGTGTCGCGAAATCCCGGCGCGAACCGCTCGATCTGCTGCTCGATCGCTTCCGTCGCGTCGCCCGTGTAGCCGTTTGGAACATGCGCGTACACCCACAGCGTGTGCTTGCCCGCCGGCGCGCGTGTGGGGTCGAATAACGACGGCTGCGCGACCAAGACGAATGGACGCTCCGGCATCTGCCCTGCCGCCACCGCTTTCCCCGCGGTCACCAGCTCGGCGAACGTGCCGACAACGTGCACCGTGCCGGCGCGCCGACAGGCGTCGTTCGTCCAGGGCACTGGCTCGTTGAGCGCGTAGTCGATCTTGAAGGCCGCTGGGCCGTGATGGAACTTGCGCAAACGATTGCGATACCCCGCCGGCAACGCGTCGCCAGCAATCGATGCCAATTGCGTTGGGTTCGTGTCGAACAACACCACTCGATGCGGTGGCAGTTCCGCCAGATCGCGCACCATCGTGTCGGTGCGAATCTCGCCGCCGAGTTCAAGCAGCCGCGCAGCAAGTGCATCGGCAATCACTTGCGATCCTCCCCCAGCAAACGGCCAGCCGCCAACATGAGCAGAAGCGGCGAGCATCAACCCGAACGCAGAAGTGAGTGGCCGAGTGATAGGTAGGAACGCGTGCGCCGAGCAGCCGCCAAACAACGCGGCCGCTTCATCGGTCTTGAACCGTCGCGTCACAACACTCGCCGGTTGCAGCGCCTTAATTCCGAACCGCGCCATCACGATCGGGTGCCGCGGAACCGACAGCAACGGATTGAGGAGTTGCGGTGACAGCTTGTCCCAGTTGTCGACCATGGGCTGCATCAAACGCCGCCACGCCTTGCCGTCGACGCCCAGTCCGTCGGCAGTTGTTGCCAAATCGCGATGCAACACTCCCGCGCGCCCATCGTCGAGTGCGTGCGCCAGCGGGATCTCGGGCCACACCCAGTTCGGTGTGTGTTCACCAAGCGTTGTGTGAGAGAACACGGGCGACGACATGCCGAGCGCGTGCACGGCCGCACACACGTCGTGCGTGTATCCGGGCAGCGTGAGCTCGGCCGATCGCGTGCCGCCACCGATGGTGTGGGCGGCTTCAAGAACAAGTGTCGAGTGCCCGGCTTCCGCGAGCCGCACAGCCGCGGCAAGACCGTTGGGGCCAGCACCAATGACAACAGCGTCGTAGCCCTTTACCCCCACTAGGCCTTCGAGTCCTCTCGCCGATGACCCTGCGCCAGTTCGGCGAGCTTCTCGAGGTCGATTGCGTCGGCCTTCACAGCTGCGACCTTGCAATCGGTGACGGCGCGCAGTGTTGCGGTGCGGGCGCCACCCTCGAGTAACGCACGCTCACCCATTACTGCGCCTGGACCCATCTCGGCCAGCTTCTCACCGTCGACCTCGACGACAAGCACGCCGTTCAACAACAAGAACAGCTCGTCGCTAATTGCGCCCTGTTCCACGAGTGTCTTGCCCTCTTTCAGCTTTCGAATCTCCGGCTTCTTGCCTCCACGCATGATGGCACTCTGCAGCTCGCGCTCGAGCAACGTCTCGACTTCGGTCACCAGCGCCGGCGAGTCCTCATCGCCCCATGGCGTGTGCCGACCGAACGACTCGTTCATCCACTGCTTGTACTCGGCGACGCTGCTCTTCGCGGTCAGGTTGCCTGCATCATCGAACAACCAGTGGCGCGGGAACCCGGAGGCACCCGTCATTGCGCCCTCGTGGGTTCCGTTGGCGTGAATCGTCAACTCCAGAGTCGTCCACACAATTGGCGCGTGGTACTGAATGAATGGGGCTTGCTTCACGACGCGGGGCATCGGCGCGCCGGTGCGGCCGCCCACGGTCTGCGTGAACTTCACCGAACCCGCGCTCACCTCCGGATCGCTTTTCAGATCGTCCAACTTCATCGCGGGAATCGTGATCGAGCCGACCCCGAGACCGACGGTCGTACCGCCCAGCACTCCGCCGCCGCAGTAGCCGTAGTCGGTGATCTTGCCGGCCTCGTCAACCTCAATGAAGGCGCGCAGCTCGTTGGCGAAGCGGAACCCATCGGCAATCCGCAGTGCTTCGATGGCAGCCGGCACGTCAGCGCCGAGAGAGTCGGGCGGCGGCGGGTCGTGATGCGCCATCTTCATGCGTGTGGCGATCTTGCCCATGCCCTCCAGCAAGTCCGACGGAATCCAGGACACCGTGTTGATGCTTCGTTGAATGCGCATCTGAACCTCCTCGTTCGCAGCAATCGTGGCACCGATCGCCCTTACGCGCACAGGGCGCTAACTGGCATCCGACGGTGTGGCTGGCATCCCTTTGCGGAGACGTACTCGCGCCCCTCTCCCAACGCTTTCGGCGTGGTTCGATTGCTCCGATGAGTTCTGGGGTGCTGATGTGGGCGCGCAGCGAATGGCGGCGACGCTGGGGCTCGCTGCTGCTATTGGCGGCCCTGGTGACGATTGGTGGCGGTGCCTCGATCACCGCGGCCTCGGCCGCGCGGCGAACCGACACGGCCTTCTCGCGGATGCTGCAGGCGACCAACTCTCCGAACCTGCAGGTCAGCGCGCTGACCGACGGCGGGGTCGGCGACCTCGACCCAGTCCTGCTCGATCAGGTGATGCAGATCGATGGCGTGCTTGGCGCAGCGGAAGTGGCATTCATGGCTGTGTCGGCCGAGCAGTTCCCCACGTTCTTCTCGATTGCATACCTCGACGAGCGCGGCCAATCCTCGCGCCCGGTCTACGTCGACGGACCTGCGCTGCAACACATTGGAGACATGGCGGACGACGAAGTACTGCTCAACGAGGCAATGCGCGATCTGTTACACGCGCAACCTGGAACGGAGCTGCAGCTTCAGTCGGCAACGAGCGAACAGTTCCTCGCTTCGATCAACGACGACGTCGAGCTCGGCGAACCCGAAGGCCCGACCCTGACCGTGCACGTCCACGGTGTTGCTCGCACTCCCGAAGAGATCAGCGACTCGCCCGACCCGTTTCTACTCTTTTCGCGCTCGTTTTACGAGACGCACCTCGACGAGTTCTGGTCCTGCCGTTGCATCGTGCAGATCCTGACGCGTCCAGATGCAGCCGACGAGGTCGCCGCCGAGTTGGCGCTGATCTACCCCGACGCAATCGTGGAGCCGACGGAGAATCTCGGAGAACGCCTCGCGGATACGGTCGCGCTGCAAGTCAATACATGGATCGTGATGGCGCTGACCGCGGCCCTCGCAGGCGCGTTGATTCTGCTGCTCGCTTGCGCACGCTTCGTACGTTCCGTGACCGCTGCCGACCTCAGTCATCGCGCGTTAGGGATGACACAGCGCGAGTCGCACGTCGGGCGACTCATGATCATGGCGCCCGCCGTCGCGGTCGGCGCCGTGGGCGCTGGCGGGCTCGCTTACGGCTTGTCACAGTTCGATCCAGTCGGGATCACACGCCGCGCGGAACCCAACCCCGGGGTGCACTGGTATTGGTCGATCGGTGGACTTGGCGTCGTCGTCGTTCTCACGGTTTCGCTCGTCATTGCAGGCATCTGTTCCATCGTCGTACGCCATCGGTCCGAAGTGCTTCGCCGTGGAGCAAGCCGCGGTGGCCCGATCCTCTCGCTCGGCGGGCGACTGGCGGCTGGACCCGGCCGCGGCGCAGTCCTCGGTGTCTTAATCGCGACCCTCGGAACGGTTGGCGCCCTGACGTTGGATACGTCCATTGACCACATGTTGGCAACACCTCGCCTTTACGGCGCCGACTTCGATGCCAACGTCTTTGCGGCAGTGTCGAATGACGAGTTGAACGTGGCGGCAGAACTTGCGGCCGATGCCGACATTGAAGCGGTCGCCACCGCGTGGACGAGTGGTTCCGCTGATAACGAGACCACGATGACCGTTGTCGGGCCGGGTGGTTCAACGGAGCTAGTACCCGGCGCGCTTGAGTCCGTAAAGGGTGACATCGCGAGCGTCGTCACCGACGGCCGCGCGCCACTGCTTCCAGATGAAGTTGCGATTGGTCACGTCGCGATGCAGACACTCAATGTCGACATCGGCGACTCTGTGACGATCGAAGGGCTGTTCGGACCGCTGCAGCTCACGGTAGTCGGCGAAGTTATTACCTCCGGTGTTGACACCACAGGAAATGGATTCGTTGTCACGCTCGATGGCCTGCGCAAGTTGGAAGACCCGGCTGTCGACCACACTGCGGTGCGATACGCAGATGGAGCCGATCGCGACGCCGTTGCGGCGCGTCATCCGGGGGTGGTCATCAGTCCCGTCACTCCACCGTCAGAGGTCGGCAACATCGGTCAACTCGGAGACCTACCGACCGGTGTTGCTCAACTGTTGCTGCTCCTGGGATTTATCGCGTTGCTGAATGCAATCGTCAGCACCATCACCAAGGGCCGTCGCGAGATCGCGATCCATCGAGCGCTGGGGTTCACCACCCCTCAAGTGGTCGGTGCTCACCTATGGCAGAATGCCGCGACGACGGCCGTCGGTGGCGCAATTGGAGGGTTCATTGGGTTCGTCGTCGGACGCGCTATCCATCACAAGTTGGCTAACGACGTCGGAGCGATCGCCGACACCGTCGTGCCAGCGTCTCTTTGGACCGTCGCAGCTGTTGCAGTGATCGCGATGTTCGTCGCCGCACTCATCACCAGCGCAATCACGTTGCGTTCTCGCACCGGCGCGGTTCTGCGCGCGGAGTGACGGTGAAACGATGAGCGGCGCCGCGAAGTTGTGGTCGACGACCCAATGGCGTCGACATTGGCCGACACTCGCGCTCGCGTGGTTGGTGTTGGCGTTGACTGGCGCTCTCGCACTCGGAGCTGCAACGAGCGCACGACGCGCTGTCACCGCCTTCGATCGATTGCGAGAGGAGACATCCGCCGCCGAA
>JAYVVU010000337.1:0-16580 GCA_043786755.1 Actinomycetota bacterium | reverse complement strand
CGATGAGCACGTTGGAGGAGCGCAAGCCGGTCACCAAGATCCCGATTCCGGCGGCGGCCGCGATGGCGGTCGGGATGCGGCTGACGGCGCGTTCGAGTTGTTGCGGCTGGAAGCGCGCCATCGGCCCGACAGCCAGCGCGCCGACTGCGACGGCGAATGGGATCAGCCCAAGGAAGACCCACTTCCATCCGAACGTGTCGGTGACCCAGCCCGATAACGCGGGTGCGAACAGACTGGGCAGCACCCAACCAGCGCTGAGATACGCGTACATCATCGGCTGCCGGTCTTCGGGAAACGCGCGCTTGACCAACGAGTACGCGATGGGCGTGAAGCCGCCCGTTCCCGCGCCCTGCAACGCGCGGCCCAAAACGATCCACGTCATCGACGGTGCAGTTGCGGCGACGACCAATCCGATGATGAGCGTGGTGATGCACAACACGAATGGCAGCGCCGGTCCGCGTCGGTCGGAGAACTCGCCGGTCGCGACGAGCGCCACCAAGTTGGCCAGTGTGTACACCGACAACGTCACGCCGTAGAGCGAATCGCCGCCGAGTTCGTCGGTGATTGTTGGTAGCGCAGTGATGACCGACGTGACTTCAAACGCGACCAGCATCACGGCTAGCACGAGGCCCGCCGCCAGGCGGCGTTGCTGCGCAGTGAGTGGTGTGCGGGTGAGTGGGGCCGTCACACCGGAGCGCTTGGCGAGACGAGCGGCCACGGCCGGTTGCGTTCGACAGTCAGCGCGATGTCGAGCAGCAACTGCTCGGTGAAGTGTCGGCCGACGACCTGTAAACCGATCGGTAGCCCGTCAAGAGTGCCCGCCGGAATCGAGATGGCTGGGTTGCCATGCAAGTTGGCGGCGAACGTCAGTCGTCCGTTGTTGCCGGCGCCGGCTTCGATGCCGCCGAACACTCCGGGTAGCGGCCCATCGGCGGCGAACGCGATGTCGGGGTTGGTCGCGGTGATGACGAAATCGACGCCGTCGGCCGGATCGAAGATGCGCGCCATCGCCTCGTTGAGCTCGGTGCGACGGCGTTCGATCTTCGCGCGCGCAGCCGAGTTGTACTTGCCAGCGGCTTGTTGCATACCGAAACGAATTTCGGGTGTGAGATCGGCGGCGCACGCGGGCCATGCGTCGCCGAGTTGTGCCTCAATATTGAGGTTGCCACTGAGCGCCCACGCGGAACCCATGCGCGGCAGTGTCGTGTCGAACTGCTCGACGCGCTGCATGCCGAGATCGGAGACCAATTGTGCGCCAGCTGCTTCCAGCAGTTCCCACATCACTGGCGACGTGACGGCATTGCCCCACGTCGGGTCGAGGACCACCCGTGCGCCGCGCAGCGCGGCGAGATGGCTGCCGAGACCGGCCTCCCAGCCACGCTCGTGCGGCAGGCTGAGCGGATCGCGTGCATCGAATCCGTTGCACACGTCGAACCAGCGCGCGGTGTCGCGCACTGAGCGCGACAAGCAGCCGACGGTCACTGTGAGGTTTCCGTATTGCGCCCACGGCCCGCGTGGGATGCGTCCGATCGTTGCCTTTAAGCCGACGAGTCCGGTGAAGCCAGCGGGAATGCGAATGCTGCCGCCACCATCGCCACCGGTGCCAAGCGTGACGAGACCGCCAGCCACTGCCGCCGCAGTGCCACCGCTGCTGCCACCGGGAGTGCGGCCTTGCTGCCACGGATTGTGCGTGGTGCCGTGCAGCTTCGTGCGCGTGACATTCACGCCGCCGAATTCGCTCGCCGTCGTTTGGCCTACCAACACTGCACCACCAAGGTGTCGTGCTCGAGCCGCGTTGGTGCTGGTGTACGTGGCGATCTGGTCCTTCAGCGGCACCGACGCATGTGTGTCGGGCCACCCAGTCACCTGGTCGAGTTCTTTGACACCGATCGGCACACCGCCGAACGGTTTCGACACATCGGCCGCGAGCGCTGCATCCTGCGCTTCGTCGCGCGCGAGGTAGCAGAACGCGTTCAGCTTGCTGGCGTCGATCGCGGCGTACGTGGCCTGCAATTCCTCCGCAGGCGACCGGCGACCGGCACGAAATTCTTCGACGAGCGAGCAGGCATCGCCCTGCCACGGAGTATCAGCCATGCGGTCACAGTACCGCGCAGGCCCTGCCGAACTTCTACGCTCGACCACGTGCCAAGCTCAACGACAATTTCAAGTTTAACGACAGGGCCGACCCCACCCATTCGACCGGGAATGACGGTGCCGTTGCCCGGCCCGTTGCACAGCCATCGCGAGAAGCTCGCCGAACTCGCCGACATCGGTTACACCGACATCTGGTCCGCGGAAAGCGATGGCGGCGATGGGTTCACCCCACTCGCGCTTGCTGCCGCGTGGGAGCCGCGCCTGCGCCTTGGCACGGCGATCATCCCCGCATTCACGCGCTCGCCGGCATGCTTCGCGCAAAGTGTCGCATCGATGGCCGACGCGGCCCCAGGTCGTTTCGCGATCGGCATCGGTACCAGCAGTGACGTGATCGTGCAGCGCTGGAACGGCGTGCCGTTTGTCGAGCCATACAAGAAGGTGCGCGACGTCGTGCGCTTCCTGCGCGACGCGTTCACCGGCGACAAGATTTCCAAGACTTATGACACCTTCAAGATCGACGGCTTCCGCCTCGGCATTCGGCCCGAGCAGCAACCACCGATCTTGGTGGCCGCGCTTCGCGAGGGCATGTTGAAGTTGGCTGGCAAGGAAGGCGACGGGGCAATCCTCAACTGGCTCAGCCCGGAGGATGTGCCGCAGGCGACGGCAGTTGTCCACGCGGCCGCGGGCGGCGTGGACAAGGAAATTGTTGCGCGCATCTTCTGCTGCCCGAGCGAGAACGCGGAGGTTGTGCGCGCCGGCGCGCGTTACGCGATCGCGGCGTACATGAATGTTCCCGTATACGCCGCGTTCCAGAAGTGGGTCGGGCGCGGGCCGTTGCTGCAACCGATGTGGGATGCATGGCAAGCAGGCGACCGCAAGGGCGCGCTGGCCGCGATTCCCGATGAAGCCGTCGACCAACTAGTGGTGCATGGCTCGCCCGAAAAGTGCCGGGCCACGATTGCCCGCTACTTCGCCAACGGCGTGACGACTAGCTCGCTAGCAATTCTGCCGCTGGACCCAGAGCTGAAGCACGGCGATGCCGTGCGTGCCCTCGCGCCAAACGCCAGCTAGGCGGCTTGGCGTTCGGCCGCGAGTGCCGAGAGCTGGGCGCGAATGGCGGCCACATGGGCCAAGCCCCGCTCGCGGGTGCGCTGATCGAGGCGGAACTGCAGCGGTGGATCGCTGACTGTGAGCAACGCAAGCTGCTCGGGACCGGTTTCGGTCTCTAGCGCCAGGGTGTCGGGGGAAGCTGTTTCGGTAACCATGTGATCATCGTTTCAAAGGGGTGTTACAGGATTTCCCCTTTTGACGTTCGTCGAAACCCTCAGGTTCCGCGAGAACCGGTGTATTGAGCCTGCTTTCGCGCTTGCTGGGGCTGGATGGTTGCGAAGGCCGGAATAGAACCGCCCCAGAACCATCTTTGGGACGATCTAGCCCCAGAATCCCCAAGGTCAGCGCAGGGTGCCGAAATCGAGGCCGTTGACGTAGACGATGCTGATCACGACGCAGGCAAGCCCGACCGCGACGGGCACGGCGTAGGGCACCCACTTGGGGAAGGATTTCCACTGTGGGGCCAGCATCACAAAGCCGCAGATACCACCAGCTACGAGGCCACCGAGGTGCCCGCCGATCGAGATTCCGCTGATGCTGAAGGTGATCACGAGGTTCAACATCAATGCCGTGCCGATGCCGGTACTGAAGATGTTGATGCCTCGCCGATGCAAGCCGACCGCAGCGGCGCCTAGCAGCCCAAACACCGCGCCGCTGGCGCCCGCAGTCAGGCTCGGATTCGTTCCCTCAACCAATAGCGCGCCGAGTGAGCCCCCGAGCAGGGCAGCGAAGTACAGCAACGCATATTGCACATGCGGAACGGCCCGCTCGAGGAGCTGCCCGAGTTGGTACAGCGCAAACATGTTGAACGCGAGGTGGATGATCCCAAAGTGCACGAAGCCCGACGTGACCAGCCGGTACCACTCGTGGTCGAATTTGAGAAATGGCGCATAGAGGCCGAGATCGACCTGCGACCGTGTGACGTCGCCACTGCCAGCACTGCTGTCTTGGACCATCATCCAGACGAAGACACCGATGTTGATCGCCATGAAGGCGCTGGTGACCGGCGTCGTCTGGCGTGCGCTCCACAGCTGTGCGCGCGACTTGATGTCGGGCCGTGCCGCCTTCGCACAATCGAGGCAGTGCGACCCAACGGCTGCCTGGACCAGGCAATCGCCACACGCCGGCTTGCCGCAGCGCGTGCAACTACGCCCAGCCTCGCGATCGGGATGTCGGTAACAACGAGGCAGCGTGGGCGGAGTGGGCAGCGACACGGCGTCAGGTTAGCGAACGGCTCTCACATGATGGCATCGAGCGCGAACGTGACGATCAACAATGTCACGATCAAACCGTTGTACACCGCGTGAGCCGTTGCCGACTCGATCAGTGCCGTTTCGCGCGACGGGGTTGCTCTGAATCGGCGCAGATATACCCACATGAAGTAGGCACCGCCGATCGACAGCGCCAGTGCTGCACCGATCGGAATACCGATCAGCGCATGAATCATTCCGAACTGAATGGTCTTGAACACTCGTCGACCGGTCGACCAGTCCTCGGCCCCACCGCGAAACATCCGTTCCTCGGCGTACGCGAACAACGGCAGCGCCGGGAAGAGCAGCGCCATAAAGACGAGTGGAATTAGCCATTCCCAGATCGTTCCGATGGTCGACTCCGACGATGCGAAGACCGGGTTGCCCTCGCCGCCGAGTGCCGACCACCAGCCCCACGACAGCCCGGGAATCGCGACGAGCGCTGTTGCGACTGCGATGACGACGGCGAGCAGTAGCGGCACCGGCCAGATATGGCGCCAGCCGATGTTGTGCCACACGCGGCTGACCAGAGTGCGGCCGGGACCAGTGCGTGCCGTGCGCAGCCCACCTATCAGCCGAAAGCCGACAAACCCGAGAACGAGAACCGTCACGACGTTCGTGAGCTGGTCGTTCACTAGTTAGTCGTTCACTAGTTAGTCGTTCACTAGCAAAGTCAGCGCTGATTGCCGAAGAACTCGGCAGCGGCCGGTTCGCCGATGAGCTTGCCCTGCACTAAATCGCAACCGAGCACACGCAATCGACGCAGCTGATCGGCAGAGGTCACCCACTCGGCGAGCACTTGCATGTCGAGCGCGTGCGCCAATTGGATGATCGCGCGCACGATTGGGTCGTCGTCGCCGTTGCTGCCCAAAGTACGAGCGATCGAGCCGTCGAGTTTCAATACGTCGGCTTCGCAGGTGCGCAGCGCCGTCATCGACGACACGCCGGTACCGAAGCCATCGAGCGCCAACTGCACGCCGACGCGGCGAAATGCCTGCAGCGAGCGAATCGTGCCGGGCTGCCCGTCGCTGAGCGTCTCTTCGTCGAAGTCGAGTGTGAGCTGGTGCGGGTTCATCTCCAGCAGACGGACCGTCGACAGCACGCGCTCGACGAACGTGCCCTCAGCCAACTGGCGCGCAGCGACGTCGATATGCATGCTGAAGCCGCGGTCGACAAGCCCAGAGTCGAGCCACGAGCGGGTATCGCGGCACGCCTGCGCGATCATCCATTCGCCGATCGGCACGATGATGCCGGACTCTTCCGCAACGTGCATGAACTGCGCGGGCAGCAGCTCGCCGCGCTCGGGGTGATCCCAGCGCAGCACCGCTTCGGCACCAGCCACGCGGCCGCTGTGTGTCGAGATAATCGGCTGGTAGGCGAGTCGGAGCTGCCCGGCGGCCATCGCTCGTTCGAGATCGCTGGAGAGTTCCTTTTGGTGGCGCGACTCGGCGCGCATGGCGTCGGTGTACAACTCGCTGCGCGAGCGGCCGCGCCGCTTGGCTTGGTACATCGCAATGTCGGCGTTACGCAATAGATCGTTGGCGGCGTCGTGGCTGCTGACGCCTTGCAAGTGTTGCGGAGTTGCCAGGGCCACGCCGGTGCTGACGGAAA
Organism: Actinomycetota bacterium; assembly: GCA_043786755.1. Taxonomy (GTDB): domain Bacteria; phylum Actinomycetota; class Acidimicrobiia; order Acidimicrobiales; family Ilumatobacteraceae; genus UBA668. The sequence goes on along the minus strand of JAYVVU010000337.1, from coordinate 10,515 downwards.
GCTCGACCTCGACACCGTGCACCATGATGCGACCGTCGAGGTTGCCTCGAATGCGCTCAGCCAAATCGACTGCAGTGTGTTCATCGATGTTGCCGTCGCACAGCACGACAAACTCGTCGCCACCGATGCGGGCAACAACATCCGATGGGCGAGTGGCCTGCGCGATGCGATGTGCGACCTGGGCGAGCAGTGCATCGCCGATTTCGTGACCGAGAGTGTCGTTGACGTCCTTCAAACGATCGACGTCCATGAACAAGATCGCCACGTTGTCGCGGGTACCGCGAATCCGGTCGAGCGCTTCCGCCGCCGTGCGCAACAACAAGAGTCGGTTGGGCAAGCCGGTGAGTGGATCGTGGTTTGCCTGGCGAATCAGCTCGCTCTGTAGGTGCTTAGTGGACGTGACATCGCGTGCGACACCACCCCAGTACTCGACCGTGCCGTCGGCGGCGCGCTGCAGCAGCACTTCGATGTCGAGCGTGCGCTCGAGCCCGTCGCTGCCGCGGAAACCAACTTCGCCCGTCCACGACGACGAGGTCGTGCCGGCCATTACTTCGCGCGGCACTTGGTCGCGAATCGCTTGCAGCAACCCACGCGCCGTTGGATCGCGCACGAGGTCTTTCTCGTCCTCAACTCCGAACAGATTTCGAGCTGCCTGGTTGGTGTACACCGGCGCACCGTTGCGGTCGACGACGAGCACGGCCTCGTCGGAAGCGCCGACGACGGTCACCATGCGGTCGAGCAACTGGCGGCGAATGATGATGTCGGTGTGGTCGAGCGCGGTGCCGGCATAGCCGACCGCCCTGCCGAACGAGTCGAGCTCTGGGTAGGCGTCGATGCGCACCCACGTCATGCGCCCTTCGCCCTGCCATACGCGAAACTCGAGCGTTACGGGTGCCTCGCCGGCTTCGACTCCACGGCGCCACGCCAACTCGGCACTGGCTCGGTCGCCAGGGTGGGCGCTGGCCCACGGCGGGCCACCTACGCTATTGGTCCCCGTGCCCTGTACGAGCGCGCCAAAGGCAGCATTGGCCGCGGTAACGCGACCGTCGCGGTCGGCCTGAAAAAGGCCAACCGGCAGCTGGGGAAGCGCCTCGTTGATGTCCGCCATCCTTACGGGGGGTTTATCTTGCAATAGCATTTATCGGTCAGCCTCCGGCGCGACTGAAGGTGCCTGTGACCTCAGCTGTTGCGACCTCAGCCGTGGCAATGCTGGCAAATAACTCGTCCCCGGGGACCCCGTCGGATAGCCCGGTGGCCACCCCTAAATAGTGGACAGTGATCAGGTACAGGTGTTCCTCGCCCGCACCTGGGCACGGGCCTGTGTAACCGAGGTCGCCGAGGCCGTTGTTTGCTTCGTAGGCACCAATCGGGACGGTGTCCTCGTCGAGCGTTACCGCATCCGGCGAGATGCCGGCGATGATCCAATGCACGAAGGTCGGCGAATCGAGGTCTTCCAGAGTGATCGCGATCTCGGCGGTTCCGAGCGGGGCGGCGGGCCACGACAACGCCGGTGCCAGGTTCAATCCTTCGCACGTGTAGCGAGTGTCGATCGCTGCGCCATCGTCCCACGGGGCTACCACGAGGTCGGTCGACTCGATGGGCGGGAAGGTCTCGTCGGGCGGGAGCGTTTCATCGGGGACGAGCGTGTCGAACCCGTCTTCGGACTCGTCGAGAACCGACGTAGTGGAGATCGAGACGTTCTCGAATCCGGGGGTCGGCTCGCGCAACGTGCGCCCATCGTTACGGCAACTCGATGCCAAAACGATCATTGCGAATGCAGCAGTCAGAAGCACCAGGCGTCGCACGTCGCCCAGCCTATGCGGCAGGGCGACGATCGTGTAGCGCGGGTATCGTGCCTGCCGTGGATTCCCAAACGACCGACCCGCTGTGCGTGCTCACCGTGCATGCACACCCCGACGATGAAGCCTCCAAGGGTGCGCCGACGATCGCGAAGTACCACGCCGCAGGCGTGCACACCGTGCTCGTGTGCTGCACCGGTGGCGAAGAGGGCGATTTGCAGAATCCGCGCCTGCGCGAGCCAGGGCAGCCGTTCCACGATGTCACCCCCGAGCAAGGCAAGCAGCTGATGGCCGAGCTTCGGCCACACGAACTCGCGCGCTCGGCCGAGATCATCGGTTACGACGAAGTCGTGATGCTCGGCTATCGCGACTCGGGCATGCTGGACAGCGAGCCGAACAGGAACCCGGCGTGCTTTCACATGGCGCCGCTCGATGAAGCCGTCGGCCGCTTGGTCGCGATCATCCGGCGTACGCGACCGCAAGTCATCATCACCTATGGCGACGACCAGAGTGGCTACCCACACCCCGATCACGTCAAGGTGCACGACATCTCTGGCCCGGCGTTCGAACGCGCCGGCGACCCGGCGTGGTATCCCGAACTCGGCGCGCCGTGGCAGGTGCAGAAGATGTACTACACGATCTGGTCGAAGGCGCGACTGACTGCAGTGCACGAGGGTCTGCTGCATCACCGTGGCGAGTCGCCGTTCGACGCGGGCTGGTTCGATCGCCCCGACAACGACCACCGCATCACAACTCGCATCGACGTTGGCGACTTCTTGTGGGCGCGCAGCGGCGCGTTGCGCGCACACGCCACGCAGGTCGATGCCGACGAGCCGTTTTGGTTTGGCCTCACCGACGAGCAGTTGGCCGCGATCTGGCCGTGGGAAGAATGGGTGCTCGCCCGCTCGCTGGTCGATACGCCAGCCACCGATCAACTCGAAGACGACATCTTCTTTGGCGTCCATGTAGGTGTAGATCGGTGAGCATTCAGTATCGAGTCGCGTTCGGCAAGAACGATGAAGCTGTCGATGGTCCCGACGACGCTGCAGTAGTCGTCACCATCGCTGCGGCCGACGCGGGCCTCGTGCCCACGGTGGCATTCATGCAGGGCAAACTGAAGAACACAGGGCCGACAGGGCCACTGTTGGAAGCGCTGCGCGATGGCAGCGCCGCGACGGCGATCAGCCGGCTCGCATCGCGTCCCTAAGCGAGCGATAACCGATCGGTATCGCACCGGAATCCGCCAACAGCGTGCGCAGCGTCGCGTCGGCGGTAATCAGGTCGTAGTCGTCGATGTACAGCGGGGCTGCATCGGTGAGTGCGCGCACTTCGGGCGTATCAATCACTGGTTGCACATGAATCTCGGTAACGCCCGACGGCAAGCTGCGCACTGCTTCATACACGCGCTCGCGACTGCCGGCGCGCCAGTCGTGATCGAAGTGGTCGGGGAACACCACACCTTCGTCGGCGGCGAGTGTGCGGAACGGAAAACCCGCTTGCTCGGCGGTGATGGTCGACGGCAAGCGAATTGGCAACCGAAACTCCGCTGCGAGTTCGAGGTAGATGTCGAAGAACTCGGATCGCAGCGTGATAGCCGAAAGGTGCGGTGCAAGGTGCGTGACGTCGATGCCCCACGCGATGGCGCGCTCGATCTGCGCCCTGCATTCGCGCAGCACTTCAGCGGGGTCGGCGTGGTTCCACAGGTCGTCGACCTCGCGCGGGAAACCACCCTCGCCCGACAACAACGAGGGAGCGTGCGTGATCGGACCGAAGCGATACGACTCGTACTCGCAGTTGAGAGTTAGGTGCACACCGATGTCGTCGGTAGCGAGGCAGCGGCGAGCGGCATCGCGCGCCCACGGGGCGGGCACCATCAGGCTGGCGCAGGTGGCGACTCCGTGGTGCAACGCACTGATCACGCCTTCGTTGGCCGCATGGCAACTGCCCAAGTCGTCGCACGAAATGATCACGAGGCGAGCGTCGTGCCGGTGGCCGAGGCGTTCGGCGAGCGTGCTCATCGCTGCGACGCTATCCGCTGCACGCAGCCCATAACCCGACGTTGTCTCGTTCGGCGTCGCGCGCCGCGTCGACGAATTCGGTCGTGTGGGCAACGTTGGGCGGGATGGTGAGTGGTTGGGCGTAGCCGCCGCGCACGATTTCCAGATTGACGAACTCGCCGGTCTCGGCCACGTAGGCATAAGCCAGTAGTCGGCCGTAGACATCGCGTGCTTCGACATCGCGTTCCAAGTAGACCGCCGTGCCCTCGGGAAGTAACGACTGCGTGAATGCCGTTGCCTCCGGCCCGAAGCACTGGATTGGTGTGTTCGCCTTCTTGGTTTCGGGAGTGTCGACTCCAATCAGGCGAACGCGTTCAGTGACGCCGTCAATGATCATGTCGACCGTGTCGCCATCGACCACATAGTCGACAGTCGCATTTGCCTCCAGCCCAGTCGCGCCAATGGTTGATTCATGGGGCGACTGGCCTGAGCAGGCGGCGAGCGACAGCATGAGCACGACGCGTAGTTCAAAGGCAGCTCGACGCATTCGGTCGTTATATCTGGGCAGCGGCCGCGTACCGTGGTGCTATGGCGAGCTTTGTTCCCGCATTGGCACCGATAGCGGACCCGACTGCCCATCGCTACTTCCACGTGATCGGTGCGTTGGTGTTCGTCGACGATCGCATGGGCGGCGAGTGGCCGACGCACTTTCTCGGCATGCTCGGCGGCGAAGCGTGCTGGGGCGTCGATGTGCCCGAGCAGGAAGATCCGTCGTATGGCTCGGCAACCGATCTGTATTCGTACTTCGGCAGCGCGAGCGAGGTTGAGTGGCTGGTCGCGGGGCGCGCAGTACAGCTAGTGGAGTGGTCGCGTACTCACCGGTTCTGTGGTCGCTGCGGTTCGCCAACCGAGATGTCGACCGGCGATCGTTCGATGCGGTGCACATCTTGCGGATTGCTCGCTTACCCGCGGCTCGCGCCAGCGATGATCACGTTGATCACTAAGGGCGACCCTGGGCCTGATCAGCAGGTATTGCTCGCACGCGGCGTGCAGTTCCGCTCGCCGATGTATTCCTGCCTTGCTGGCTTCGTCGAGCCCGGAGAGTCACTCGAGTCTGCGGTCGTTCGTGAAGTAAAGGAAGAAGTCGGTGTCGACATTGCCGACGTCGAATACAGAGGCAGCCAGCCGTGGCCATTTCCGCACAGCTTGATGATCGGCTTCCGTGCGCGCTGGACAGGCGGCGAGATTGTGTGCGACCCGAGCGAGATCGTCGACGCGCAGTGGTACACACGCGACGCGCTTCCGCCGATCCCGCCCTCGATATCGATAGCCCGCAAGCTCATCGACGAGTGGGTTGCCGCTGGAGTTGCCGCTGACGTTGCCGTTGACGATTAGGGGTGAAGGTGCTTCGCAAAGAAGTCGAGAATGATTTCGGCTCGCATGCGACGGTGCACCGGTGAACCGCTACGCGACAGCTCGTGGCTCTCGCCGGGGAAGCGGTAGAACGTGACGTCCTTGTTCAGCAGACGCATGGCGACGAACAACTCTTCGGCCTGACTGATCGGGCAGCGGAAGTCTTCCTCGCTGTGTACCAACAACATCGGGCAGTTGATGTTGCGCACGTGGCGAATCGGCGACATGCGTAGATACTCCTCGGGGTCGTCGAGGTGCGTGAGGCCGTGTTCAACGCGGAACACCGTGGCGATGTCGCTGGTGAATTCCTCGGTGAGCAAGTTGTTGACTGAGCGCTCGCTGCAGATTGCCTTGAAGCGGTCGCTGTGTAGGCCCGCCAACATGGTCGCCATATAGCCGCCGTAGCTACCGCCTTGCATGCCAACGCGGCTGGCGTCGCAGAACGGGTAGCGGGTTAGCGCTGTATCGAGCACGGCCATCACGTCGTCGACGTCGACGCTGCCCCAACCCTTGCCCGGCACGCGGGGATGGTTCGGGCCGAGAATTGCTTGGCCCCACGTCTGCTCGCGGCCGCTGCCGCCACGCGGGTTGCTCATCAGCACGACGAAGCCGGCAGCGACTTGGAACTGGGCCTCGTCAAAGTAGGTCTCGCCGTATTGCGTGTGCGGACCACCGTGCACATTGACGATCACTGGGTACTTGCGCGATGCGTCGAAGCCAACAGGACGCATGATCCAGGCATCGATCTCGCCGGCGCCGTCGGTGCACGGAACCGCGAACCGCTCCCACTCTTGCGGCTGCACCTTCTCCTGGTAGTTGGCTGCGAAGTTCGTTAATCGGCGTGGCTTGCCCTTGCCACTCGTCGGCAACACGAACACATCGGACAACTCGGTGACTGCACCAGCACAGAACGCAATCGTGCCGCCAGCTGCGTCGATCGACTTGACCGTCATCGGGCCGCTGGTGATTGCCTCGGGCGCCTTGCCATCGGTGTGCACGCGGTAGATGTGTGTCTGACCGCGATCTTCGGCGGTGCACAACAGCGTGTCGTCGTCGATCCAACGCGCTCGTTGCGTACCCGCCGTGGTTTCGAAGGTGCGGTCGAGCTTGCTGCTCACCCAGCGATGCGCACCGCCATCGGCCGGCACGACGCCGATCGAAACGTTCTGCGGATACGTGTCGGGGTTATCGCAACCCAGGAACGCGATCACATCGCCTTTGGGCGCCGGTGACGGCATTGAGTAGCTGCCGGTCTGCTTGGTCAGCGCCCGGACCTCGCCATCGAGTGTGACGACGAACAGATCCCCGGCGAGATCGCGGTCCCACGCTTCGTGGCACGCCGAGGAAGTTGTGAGGCCCGACGAATCAGGCAACCATGCGATGCCGTCGTGCTGGAACTCGCCGGGCGTCAGGTTGCGTGGCGTTCCGGTGCCGTCGGCCGCGACGAGATAGACGTGCGACGGGCGGTCGAACACCCAGTGTTCGTCGTTCAGCCTGCTGAAGAAGCGCTCGATCTTGCGCGGAGCGCGCCAACTGTCGTCTTCGGCGTCGTAGCGCTCGTGCGAGGTGCGACTGATGAAGGCGATCCAGTGTCCGTCGGGGCTGAAGGCCAGGTTGCCGAGGCCGTCCTTCATCGACGCGACGGTGCGCGTCTCGCCCGCTGAAGCGATCGGCATGACGTGCAGCGTTGCCTCGCCCTTCTTCTCACTGCGACGCGAGGTGAAGGCCAGCGAAGCGCCGTCGGGACTCCAGGTCGGGTTGCCATCGTGCTCGCCACCAGTCAGCGGGCGCGGGGGATGTTTGCCGTCGGTGTCGGCCAGCCACACCTGTGAGAAGTACTTATTCTTGGCCATATCAATGCGGCTGACGACGAACGCCACCTGCTGACCATCGGGCGAAACGGCAGGCGCAGCAGCCTGCACAAGGTTGCCGACGATCTTCTCCGCGATGGCGGCATGAGGACTGAGGGCAGGCGTGGCGGGTGTTTCTACCGGTGCAGAAGTTGCTGGCGACATGGCGAAAGACGGTAGCCGCTGCTGCGCGGACATGTGGCAGCATCTGGCCGATGCAACACAGCTCTTACCTTTTGGCACTTTCCCGCGACGGCGAGGCCTTCGGCGAGGCCTGCGCCGCTGCCGGATTGAGCGCTCCGGTCAGTTCGTGCCCAGGTTGGTCGGTTGCCGATCTGGTTTGGCACCTCACGGAGGTCCACCACTTCTGGCGCACCGTTGTCGGCGAGCAGCGCCCGACCTGGGAGGGTTACGAGCAACCGCCGCGGCCGAGCGACGGTGACTTGTTGCTCGAATATCGCGCCGGGTTCGCGTTGACCCTTGCGACTCTTTCCGCGGCGGACCCCGCCCAGGCGAACTGGACGTGGTCGGCGGATCACACCGCTGGATTTGTTGTCCGTCGTATGGCGCAAGAAACGGCGATGCATCGTTGGGATGCCGACACCGCCGCCGACACGGTCACGCCGATTGAGGCCGAGCTGGCGAGCGACGGCATTGACGAGTTCCTAACCCACATGTTGAGCGACGTTGTTACTGACGCACAACCGGTCGGTGGTTCGGTGCACCTGCATTGCACCGATGTCGCAGGGGAGTGGACAGTCCGCGAGAGTGCCGACGGTAAGCAAGTGGTGACGCGTGAACACGCAAAGGGCGATGCTGCGTTGCGCGGTCCGGCGAGCGACTTGCTGCTCGCGCTTTGGCGGCGGACTGGTATCGCAAGCGTTGACGTTGTAGGCGACAGGGCAGTCGCCGAGCGATTCATCGCCCACACCTCGCTCGCCTAGCGTGGGGCGTGTGCGCTCAGGCGCTCGACCGCTGCTGCTAGTTCATCAACTCGAGGACCAGTCAGACGAGAAGGTCGGTTCGCTCGACGGCGGATGGATCGCTCATCAGCGATCAGCTCCTCTTGCGCAGCCAGCCGCGAGTGCGCACCTGCGGTGCAGCAGTCCCCACTCGAGGACCCTGCTTCGTTCCGTCGTCGAACATGTCGTCGACCATTTCCCAAATCTGAACGGCCGCCATGTTCTTGCCGGTGCCGGTCCATGGCTCGGAAGCTGTCGCAGCACTCTTCAATTCCTTTTTGATGTCGGCGACGGACATTGGGTTGGCAGCCAACTTCGGTAGTGCGGGGTCGGAAGCCGACGGCGGCGCCGGTTGAAAGCTGCTTGGTGGCGCGGATGGGGGAATCTGGATCGTGCTGAGTGATGCGAGCTGCGGAAGTTCCGCCGCAGTGTTCGGCACCTCCACCATTCCAACTGCCTGAACTTCGGCCACGACCGGAGGTTCGAGAAGTGGTGTCAGCTCGCGTGTATCGGCTGGAACAGCCCACACGGGTTCGTCATCGACACGCGGCCACTCGGGTACGGCAGCTTCGGCTGGCACTTTCGGCGCGGGAAACGCGTCGACCTGCTCGGCCGCGATCGGTTCCGGCACCACGACGTGCTTGGCCGGCATGGCGCTGGTAAAGCTCGTGCGTAGTAGCGGAAGCGACGGTGTCGAGGCGACAGGCTCCGGCGCCACAACGATCGGCACAGGAATGATTGTCTCCGGAAGTACGACTGGCTCTGGAAGTACGACTGGCTCTGGAACGACGATCGCTTCTGGAACGACGATCGCTTCCGGAACGGCGATCGCTTCCGGAACGGCGATGGGCTCTACGACCTCGTCAACGGTTACTTCTGCAGCGGGTGCGTCGGCCAGCAGAACCTCGTCGGCAGCGACTGTCGGTAGTGCGCGCAGCCAGTGATGCAAGCCAACTGAGTGGTGACGCAGCGGGAACACTTCGGGCATTCCGACTGGATTGGCGGCAATCGATGCGAGCATCGTCTCCGTCGATGCTGCAATCGTGAGCTCAACAGCGTCGCGATCGATGGTGGCATCACGCTGGAAGAGGCGAGCAAGTGATTCGTGTCCACCAGCCTGCACCGCACCGCGCGCGAGCTGATTTGCGGAAATTGCGCCGCAGTTGACCAATCGGGTCCCGACAGGCGCGTCATCCTCACGCTCAGCGAAGTAGATATGGCCCTCAACCGCGAACAGTCGCACGCGCGGGTCAAGACCTACCGCGGCTTCTCCCGTGAACAGCTCCGAGCGGACCAAAGCAACAAAACCCCATATGGGATCACTGCCGCTGTATGCGCTGAGTTGGCTCTGCACCATGAGAGGGAACCCTTCTGCCGTTAAGCAAAGTCGTTGAAAGTCATTCGGATGCACGCGTGGCGTCTGCATCGTGTTTCGGCTGTCGCGGGGGTCTCCTTGAGGAAAATCAAACGAACTCTCAAGTCCGAAGCCGCCCAAACCGATCAAACGTCGTCAAGATTTCGAACAGATTTGGAAGGGCGGAGAGATGCTTCGGCGACTCAAGATCGGCGGCAGAGTGAACATGCTCATTGCCGTGCCTCTATTGGCGCTCATCGCGTTTGCCGCGCTTGGGTACCTGGCGCTGCAGCGCTCGAGTGTGCGCGGCGACGAGTACAAGGCCCTCAAGCAAGCCCAAGATCTCCGCGCATCCGTGGTGCCGCCGCCGGCAAACCTTCTGGAAGCATGGGCAACCGTCAACCACATCGCTGTCATCGCGGCAACCACCGAAGGTTTCTCGCCCGACAACCTCGCAGCAATTGACCGCGACTTCGAGACCATCGCCTCTGCACAATCGCAGTTCGAGGCTTCGATGGCATTCTGGAGCCAGCAGGGACTTGAGAGTCGCGTCGACATCCGACTGATTCAGATCGGCGGCTGGACTGGTACGCGCTTCTTCCAAGTCATCGAGGACGAACTGAAGCCGGCGGTCGCCGCCCAGGACGTCCAAAAGGTGATCGAGGTTGTCCGCTCTATGGAGTGGCGCTTTGAGCTGCAACAGACTGGTGTCGCGCGCGCGCTTGTCTGGGCTGAAGGCGAAGTGGGCGCCCGCGAACTGAGCACGTCGAACTACGTCGACGCGATCATCATCTACGCCGGCTCCGGCGCAGCTCTGATTCTGCTGCTCACTTTGCTGCTCTCAGTCTTCGTGCGCCGCTCAATCGTCACCCCGATCCGACTGCTGGCAGCTCGTGCGAAATCCGTTGCTACCAACGAGTTGCCGGCAGCCGTGCAGCACGTGCAGCAACTCGCCGCCGACGCGCCAGTGCCGCGCCTCGCAGCCTTCAACGTTGGCACTCGCGACGAACTAGCGGAACTTGGCGCCAGCTTCAACTCAGTGCAGGACGCTGCTGTCGACCTCGCTGTCGAGCAGGCAATGGCTCGACGAGTTGTCTCGGAAAATTTGGTCAACATCGCTCGCCGTAACCAGAACCTGCT
>JAYVVU010000336.1:0-3084 GCA_043786755.1 Actinomycetota bacterium | reverse complement strand
CGGCACCGACCGGATAGTTGCTGTACGGGGCATGCGCGTTGGCATGTGCAGCCACTGCGGCGTCGAACATTTCCTGCAGTTCAGGTGTCATTCCCGCGACCCTACTGTCGATACAGACAGTCGTTAAGGAAGAGTCGTAATGCTGACCGATCCGTCTGCCAGTACCTCGATGCGCCAGCCATCGCTCTCCACGAACTCGCCAGCTTGGAGCAAGGCCGTGAACGGTGGCTCGCCGACTAACGGCACGATCGCTTGCACCGTTCCCTCGGCCGATATGACGACACGATGCACAGCAATTCCGCCGGTGGGCAAGAACGCGTCGTAGCCATCGGCAGTCAGCAACTCGATTGTTAGGTAGCTGCCGGTACCGATCGGTGCAATCGCGAGGCGCGTACCACTCGCACCCGTCGAGGACTGCAGCGCAACTGAACCGCCTGCGAGCGGAGCGACCCAGACGTCGGAGGTGGGTAACCAGCCAGCAAGGAAGCGATTGATCGCCAGCGTGTCGGGCGCATCGCGCCGCGTCGGGTCGGCTTCGCGCGGCGCCGCGCTGTTCGACATCAGGTCGATTGCACTCTGGTACGGCACGGCCGCGCCATCAACGAAGCCGCTATGCGTGAAGCCGAGCGTGTGACCCAGTTCGTGTTCGACTAGATCCATTGGTGGTTGGTCTGCCCAGTCAGGATGAAGGTCGCCGGCACCGACGTACGCCGAGCGACGCGAGTCGAGAACGGGGCAAGGCGGTTCAGCCGGGCACGGCACGCCGGCGTTACCAAAGCCGCCAGGAAACTCCGGGCGATGCTCGGCATCGGCGACTACCAGCACTGCGTCGGTCGTGTCGTCGGCGCCAACGATCGCCTGATCGACGCAGACTTGCGGCTCCTGATCACTGCCAAGCGTCGCTTCGCCACCGACCAGAAATTGCGGGCGATACAGGCCGTGCGAAATCGCATCAAAGTAGGTAGTGACGCGCGCATTGAGGATCTCGGCAACTCCCGCAGCTGAGAGCGACAAGCGCAAAGGGAGACCGGTGTAGATCGGCGCCGTCGAATCGGCGGGAACATGACAGATCCACACCTCGATTGCGTCGTCGCCTTCGGCTCGCCAAGAATTCGCGTCGCGAAGCGCCGACAGAGAGCCGATTCCTTCAACAGAGCCACCGGGTGTTGGGCCAGTTACAGGCGGAACAGTCGTGGACACGGGCGTCGACGGATCGACTTCGGCAGCGTCGCCCCCGCAGCCCGCGACGACGAAAGCGAATGCAAGCGCGACAAAGGGGAAAGAGCGGCGAAGGGGCACCTCATGACCCTACGGGCCGACGCTTGCGCGAGGCACGCAGACTGGGTGGCGCGTGTCACCATGGGGGCATGCCGGTCTCCACATTTCGCCGACGACTGCTCGGCAACCCGTTCTCGCGCACACTGCTTTCGGTGTGGGCGTGGCTGATGTTGGGGGTCATCGTCATCATCTGGGTGCCACTGGTCTTCATCGTGTGGATTGTCACGGCGCCGTTCGACCGTGGTCGCTACTGGCCGGGTTGGCTATTCCGCAAGCTGTGCGTCGTGCACACATGGGTCAATCCACTGTGGCGTTTCAGCACCAGTGGCGTGAAGGTCGACAACCCGCGACGGCCGTACGTCGTCGTCGCCAATCACGAGAGCTTCGCCGACATGTTCTTGATTTCGCACCTGCCGTGGGAGATGAAGTGGTTGTCGAAGGAAGACTTCTTCAAGTATCCGCTCGTTGGTTGGCTAATGCGGATGTCGGGCGACATCAAGCTGATTCGCGGCGACAAGCAAAGCATCGTGTCGGCGATGCGCGGCGCGAGCGACCGACTGGACAAGAAGGTCAGCGTGATGCTGTTCCCGGAAGGAACGCGCACGATGGACGGCGCGCTGGGCGAGTTCAAGGACGGTGCCTTCCGCTTGGCAGTCGAGTCGGGGCATCCGATCCTGCCGCTAGCGGTGGTGGGTACACGGCAAGCAATTCCGAAAGGTGACTGGCGGTTCGATGTCACAACCGCTGAGGTGCGCGTGCTAGCGCCGATTGAAACAACGGGCATGACGAAGGACGACGTACCGGCGTTGCGCGATCGTGTTCGCGACTTGATCGCTGCCGAAGTCACATCTATGAAGTCGTTGGCATGAAGGCCTGAGCGCGTGCCGCGTCTGTTTGCCAGCGACGACGACCGCGACCTTGTGCGCGCCGAGCGCGACGTGCGCGCCGCGTTCACAGGGCTCGACCTCGACCTGACGTCGCTGGCCGCAGTGTCGAACATCTTCCGCGCGGCTACGGCAGTGCGTAACCACATGGAAGGCGGAGTCCTCGCGCAACACGAGTTGAGTTGGAGCGCGTTCACCAGCCTTTTCGTGCTGCGCGTGTGGGGCGAGATGGACGCGCGCACGCTTGCCGCGGAAGCAGGAGTGACGGCCGCGACCTTGTCCGGCGTGATGAAGACGCTTGAGGCACGTCAGCTGTTGCGGCGCAAGACCGATCGCGCCGATGGGCGACGCGTGTTGGTCACACTGACCGCAGGCGGCCGCAAAGCCGTCGACGAGATCATGCCCGCCTTCAATCGCCACGAAGGGCTAGTCACGCAAGCACTCACCGAAGAGGAACAAGTCGATCTCGCCCACGTATTGCGCACAATTCTGCGCACCGTGGAAGCGATCGACCTTTAACTACTGGCCCTTTAGCGGCCGGCCTGTTAACGACTGTTGGCCACGTTGACGAGCCAGAGGAAGGCTGGGTCGACTTGGTCGCTCAGCATTTCCGGGTGCCACTGGACGGCGAATACTTCCGGGCGGCCGCTGATCTCGAACGCTTCGACAACGCCGTCCTCGGCGGTACCGGTGACAACAACGCCTTCGCCCGCGCGACCAACGGCCTGGTGATGCAGGCTGTTCGTCGGAACATCGCCGCCGTAGATCTTCTCGGCCATGCTGCCCGGCGCGACACGCACAGTGTGACAACGATCGATGCGCGGGTGATCGACGCGTTGGTGTGCTTCCGCACCGTCGAGGTGTTGCACCAGCGAACCCCCGAGCGCGATGTTCAACAGCTGCGCACCGCGGCACACGCACA
>JAYVVU010000335.1:0-7162 GCA_043786755.1 Actinomycetota bacterium | reverse complement strand
GGAGCCCAAGAGGAGAATCGAACTCCTGACCTACGCATTACGAGTGCGTTGCTCTACCGACTGAGCTACCTGGGCGCAGGGAGCAATGCTAGCGACGGTAGGTCGAGTAGCAGCGACTGCAATAGCAGCACTTCATTGGGGTTGCGCTCCAGCGCCTCGAGAGTTTGATGAATGCGGTGAACGGCGTGCGCCACCGAATCGGGTCGACTTGCCCGTTGGTCGACGAGTGCGTCGCGGTAGGCCCCAGCGATGACGCCAAGGCCGCTGCGCAACTCGTCGATGCGATGGCGACGCAGCTCGCGCTTGTGACGATCTTCCAGCTGCTTGCGGCCTCCGCCCTTTTCTCCAACGGCCGCAGCTCGTGCGTCGAGGTCGGCAACTTCTTGTGCGTGGCGTGCCTCAAGCGGTGCGGCTGCGGCTTCGATTGTTGCGTTCAATTCCTGAACGGTGGCCACCACCGTTGCGCCGGCGCCATCGAGGCGACCCGGAACTGCAGCGAACAGAGCACGGCGACTCATCAGTGTTGGGTCGGCGGCAAGCACGCGTGCGCGAGTGAGGTTGCCTGCCGCTGCTTGCGCGGCGTGCGTGGCGGCCTCCGCCGCGCAACCTTCGTCGAGCAACGCCTGACGAATCGTCGCTTCGCTGATCGTCCCGAAGTCGATGCGCACACACCGCGACGCAATCGTCACCAGTTCGGGCGGTACCTGATCGGCCAGCACGATGAACACGGTGCTGGCGGGTGGTTCCTCCAGCGTCTTCAACAACCGTGCCGCACCAGTGGCCTCAAGTAAATGGAATTCGTGCAACACCATCACCTTGCGTGTGCCTTCGATTGGCGCCAGCGAAGCGTTGCGGATGATGTCGGCGACCTGCTCGGCAGAAATTCGCGCACCGGCACGTTCGATCTCGCGCACATCGGGGTGCTCGCCGGCGAGGATTAGGCGCGCATCGCGCGATTCGGCGTCGTCACTGCCGGTCAGCAAGAGCGTGGCGAACGATCGCGCAGCTTCGTCCTTCGTGCAACCGGCCGGGCCGGCGAAGAGATATGCGTGCACCGGTGCGACGGCAGCATGAGTGAGTTGTTCGACGGCGCGTTCCTGGCCGACGACGTCGCTCCACACTGATCGTGAGTACTCGGCGAACATCAGATATGCAGCCGATCGCGCACGACAGCGCGAATGTCGTTAGCCACAGATTCCAGTGATTGTGAGCCATCAATGACAACCCAACGATCGGGTTCGTCGAGAGTCATTTGCCGGAACCCGTCGAGCACACGCTGGTGGAACTTGTCGCCCTGGCGCTCGAAGCGATCGAGTTGCCGACCGCGCATCCGCCGTTCCAGCACTTCCGGAGCAGCGTCGATGAGCAACACGAGTTCGGGCCAATGGCCGTTGACGGCCCACTCGTTGAACTCGCGAATCTCCGAGATCGGCAGGCCGCGCCCGTAGCCCTGATAGGCGAGTGTCGAATAGACACTGCGATCGCTGACCACGTGCTTGCCGGCTGCCAGTGCCGGTGCCACGACTTCTTCGATGTGCTGCGCACGATCTGCCGCCGCCAGCAGTGCCTCGGCACGATCGGAGAGATTGCTGATCGACGTGTCGTGCAGAATCGTGCGAATCAGGCGCCCGATGGCGGTCCCGCCCGTTTCGCGGGTCAATACCGCTCCCAGCGCAGTGGCGAGGCGGGCCGAGTGCGTGCTCTTGCCGCAGCCCTCTGCTCCCTCAAGCGCTATGTAGCGACCGGTTGACATATCCGTCGCACCATACCGACTGTGAGGCGCTTACAAGACCGTGATCTCGTCGGGTGTCTCGTCGATGACTTTTTTGGCCACCGATTTCTTGGCCGCGACTTTCTTGACCGCTGGCTTCTTGGCGACCGCTTTCTTCGCCAGCTTCTTCTTGGCTGCCGTTGACTTAGCGGTTTTCTTTGGCGCTGTGCGCTTGACGGCCGCCCGTTTAGTCGCTGCCGCGCGCTTACCGGGTGCGCCGCCCTTTTCGATGATTGCCTCGCGTCGAGCGGCGAGTAACTCGTATGCCCGCTCGGGAATCATCTCTTCCAATCGATCGCCACGCGAGATTGATGCGTTCGTTTCGCCATCGGTCACGTACACGCCGAACTTGCCGTCGCGTGCAACGACAGGCTTCTGGCTCACCGGATCGTTGCCGAATTCGCGCAACGGACCCCGAGCCGCCATGTTGCCGCCACCGCGACGGAAGACCTTTGGCTGGCTGAAGATGAGCAACGCATCTGCCAGCGAAATGGTGAACAGCTGCTCTTCGTTGTTGATGTTGCGGTAGTCCTTGCCCTTCATGATGTACGGCCCATAGCGACCGTTGTTGGCAAAGATCTCTTGCTCGTCGGAAGGGTCGATACCGAGGCTGCGCGGCAACTGCAGCAACTCCTTCGCCTCTGCTTCGGTGACCCGCTCGAACACCATCGTCTTGAACAGGCTGGCCATCTTTGGCTTCACCAAACCCGGCGGCAAGTTGTCGGGCGCACCCCACTGCACATACGGGCCGTAGCGTCCGTTCTTGGCGAAGACTGGGTAGCCGTCGAGCTCGCCGATCGGTTGATCGTTCTTCGGCGCAGCCAGCAACGCCAGCGCGACCTCGAGCGTGAGTTCGTCGGGCGTCATCGTGTCGGGCACACTCGCCGTGTCTTCGCCGCGCTTCACGTACGGGCCGTATTTGCCCGGCTTGACGATCACCAAGTTGCCGTCGGCATCGTCGCCAATCGGGAAGGTGTTGATCTCCGCGGCGTCGATCAGATCGAGGTTCTCTTCGACCAAACGCTTGAGGCCGGGCATCTGGTCGGTTTCGTCGCCGAAGTAGAAGTGCTGCAGCCACTCCTGCTTCTGGCGCTCTTTGCGCGCGATGGCGTCGAGATCTTCTTCGATGCGTGCTGTGAAGGCGTAGTCGACCAATTCGTCGAAGTGCTTCTCGAGCAAGCCGACTACGGCGAAAGCCGTCCAGGTCGGGACGAGCGCTTGCCCCTTCTTCCATACATAGCCGCGGTCTTGCACGGTTTGGATGATCGAGGCCCACGTACTCGGGCGACCGATGCCCAACTCTTCGAGCTTCTTGATCAGCGATGCCTCGGTGTATCGCGCCGGTGGAAGCGTGGCGTGGCCGTTTGGCGTCAGTTCGCTGATGGGAACCGCTTCGCCGACCGTCAGTACGGGCAGCAACGCTTCCTTGTCGTCCTCGGAGGTGTCGGATTCGTCGCTGCTCTCCACGTACACCTGGCGATAGCCGGCGAACGTGATCGTGGTGCCGCTTGCCGCGAACTCGCAGTCAGTGCCTTGCGCGGTCGCGTGGAGGCGAACCGAAACGGTGGTGCCGATGGCATCGGCCATCTGCGAAGCCAACGTGCGCTGCCAGATCAGGCGATACAAGTTGAGTTCCTGCGGGTTCAACTCGATCGCAACGGCATCAGGGCTGCGCAACGGCGTGGTTGGCCGGATTGCCTCGTGGGCCTCCTGCGCGTTCTTCACCTTGGTGGTGAACTGACGCGGCGAAGGCGACAGGAAATTCTCGCCGTACAGCGACTTCACCTCGACCCGAGCAGCCGCTAACGCTTCCTCGCTGAGGACCACGTTGTCGGTACGCATGTAGGTGATGTAGCCACGCTCGTAGAGACCCTGCGCGACACGCATGACCTGGGCGGCGCCGAGGCGCAACTTGCGGCCACCCTCCTGCTGCAGCGTGCTGGTCATGAACGGAGCCTTCGGCGAACTGCGGTACGGCTTCTCTTCCACCGACCGAACGCTGAAATTGCTGCCAGCCAATGTGTCGGCCAACGACCGTGCGCGCTCTTCGGTGACGACCGCAACGTTTGCCTTGGGCAAACCGTCGGAGGTGAAGTCCTTGCCCGTGGCAACTTTTGTGCCGTCGACCGCCACGAGTGTGGCCGTGAAGGCCGGCGAGGTGGAAGTCAACAGCTCGATGTCCCAATACCCGGCGCTGACGAACGCAATGCGCTCGCGTTCGCGCTCGACTATCAGCCGAATCGATGGCGATTGCACTCGCCCGGCCGAAAGACCACGGTTAACGCGCCGCCAGAGCACTGGCGATACCTCATACCCATAGAGCCGATCGAGCAGTCGACGTGTTTCTGCCGCATCAACGAGGCCAAGATCGATGTCGCGCGGGTTGGCAACGGCCTGATCGATCGCGGATTTCGTGATTTCGTGAAACACCATCCGCTTCACAGGGATTTTTGGCTTCAGCTGTTCCAAAAGATGCCAACTGATGGCCTCACCCTCGCGGTCTTCGTCGGTCGCGAGGTACAACTCGCTCGCGCCCTTCATTGCCGCACGCAGGTCTTTCACGACTTCCTTGCCACGAACAGTCAATTCATACGTTGGCTTGAACCCATTGTCGACATCAATCGACAAACCCTTGCTCGGAAGGTCCGCGACATGGCCAACGGAGGCGCGCACGTCGTACGCGTCGCCCAAGAATTTGGCGATTGTTTTTGCCTTCGCGGGGGATTCCACGATGACGAGGGGTTTTGCCATCAATGCATCGCTACGTGATTTGACCCCTCCGTGTCAAGCATCACCCACTCAGGGTGGTGCAGTGAACACAACGCTGGTCGGGATTTCCCCAAATACGGTGGTCTCGGTCGGAGCCGGAGGGGCAGGATTCTGGTCGTCGTCGCGCAGTCCGAACCAAAACGCACCAATTCCGACGACGAGCAGGATGGCTGGGAGCAGAATCCGGGTGCGCAGCGGCAAGGGTTGTCGTGCCACTTCTTCTGCGAGCGCAATGATCTTTTCTGTACGCACCCGAGGGGGTGGTAGTTCGCTCAACGGGCGCCCTGTTCGCGCTGGTCAGCCGGTCGATCGGGCTTTCCGGCCAGTTGACTCAGCAGTCCGTCGAGCGCAGCACGTGCCCAACGCAGGTTTTCGCGCAGCTCGGCGTTCTCGATGACGCCTGCGGGCGTCTGTGCCTGTGCGCGACGCTCGACAAACCCACCGTTCGCATCGCGCGAACGCACCGGCGCGTCGTTGAGTCGGCCGCGCAGCGCATCGTTCTCGGCCGCGAGGGCCTTCAGCTCGGTCGCGAGCGTCGAGACAAGGCGCTGGACCTGATACGGGTCGTAGCCATGACGCACGATTTCCAGTCGGTCGCCCGACAAGTTGTCTGCTTCGATCTTGCGCACCATAGGTAGTCGCAATGCTAAAGGTTGTTGGCCGCTACCGTGAAGCCATCGACTGGTCTGCCGACGCCAATCTTGGTTGGTCCGACGCGCTAGAAACCGAATGGCGTGCACTTGGCACGGCGGTGCGACCTGGGCGCGTCAGCCGACTCGACCGTGGTTGGAGTTCAGTACTCATCGGCGTCGGTCTCGAGCCAATTCGCGTGCGCAACATCGGTGCCGATGTCGCTGTCGGCGACTTTGTGGTTGCGGATAGTGATGCTGAACGCATTGAGTGCGTGCTGACCCGGCGTAGCGCGTTCGTGCGGCGTGCGTCCTTCGAAGGAAGTCGGGCCGAGGCGCACACGATCGCCGCCAACATCGACGTCGTGATGCTGATCCACGCGCTGACATCCCCGCCCAAGCAGCGGCGCCTCGAGCGCGAGCTGGTTCTGGCCTGGGATAGCGGCGCCGTACCGGTTGTCGTGCTGACCAAAGACGATCTGATCGACGACGCCGCCGAGATGGTGGCATCGCTGCAGGATGTGGCTCCGGGAGTCGACGTTTGTGTCGCCAGCGGCATTACGGGCACTGGCGTCGAGCGGCTGCGCGGATATGCGGCGAACAACGCCACCATCGCGCTGCTGGGGGCCAGCGGCGTGGGCAAGAGCACGCTCGTCAACGCCCTGGTCGGTCACGGTCGCCAGGCCACCGCCGAAGTGCGCGACGGCGACCAACGCGGTCGTCACACCACAACTGCTTCCGAATTGGTGCGACTGCCGGCCGGCGGTTGGTTGGTCGACACGCCCGGCGTGCGGGCCGTCAGCTTGTGGAGCAGTGGTCGCGGTATCGAGCGCGCCTTTGCCGACGTCTTCGACCTGATGGATCAATGCCGCTTTCGCGATTGCAAACACGACGATGAGCCCGACTGCGCGGTACGCAACGCGATTGCGGCGGGCACGCTCGATGTTCGTCGCCTCGACAGCATGCAACGCCTAGTGGCGGAGGAGTTAGCGCTGGAGGAAGAGCAACGCGCGGCAGAGAAGGCCCTCGACAAACGAGGCGTGCGCAGACCCAAGAAGGCGACGTAGGTTCACGGCGGCTCAAAGGCCATGGTGGCGCTGGCTTGAAGGGTCACATCGGAGACCAAGGCGCCGACCATTGATACGTCGGTGTGGTCGACGTACGACACGGTGACGGTGATCGTTTGCTCGTCGCTGGTCACTTGCACGTCGAGTGGGCGTAGCGACACCGCATGATTCGCTGCCGCGGTCGCTGCTGCTTCAGGGTCGGCCGACACCGCGGCGGCTCGCACTGCTTCGTGCGCGGCAAGCTGCACCGCTAGCTGACCCCGGCCGATCACAGCCACCTGCACCATGCCGAGCAGCAGGAGGCAAAGCAGTGGCAGAGCAAGCGCGAGTTCCACCGTTGCTTGTCCCTTGTCGTTCGCTTCGACGTCTCTCACAGCTTGCCGATCACGCTGTCAATCACTGTGTCGAATAGCTGGCCAACCTTCTCCGAGCCGCCGCCAGTTGTTGCCCAGCCGATCACCAACAACGCGATGAGCGCGGCGCCAAGCAACACCAGCGCGTACTCGGTGGTTGCTTGACCGTCCTCTGCTAGCCACCAAACGCGAAATCTTGCAATGAGTGAGTTCATCAGTGCTCCTAGCGATTGAGCGATGCGAAGGCTGCGAGCAGCAATGGGACAACAGCGAGCAGCATGAACGACGGCAACGTGCACAGCACCAGCGGCAGCGATAATCGAACGGGCAGCTGCCGCGCGCTCGCGTCGGCGAGCCGTCGGCGGTGCTGACGAGCCTCGTCGGCAAGGCGGTCGAGTACAGGGGCGAGCGGCAAGCCGTATCGGTCGGCAGCGATCAGCGAGTCGGCTAGCGGGGCGGCCTGTGGGCCGAGTCGTCGTGGCAACAATGCGAGCGCATCGGCGAAGCGCATTCCATTGCGCACAGCATCGGACACATCGGCGAACGCTGGTCGCAGCGAGACATCCAGATGCG
>JAYVVU010000334.1:0-7165 GCA_043786755.1 Actinomycetota bacterium | reverse complement strand
CGGGCGTCGAGCAGATTCCGATGCACGGCCGCTCGTTGCAACCAACGTTCGACGCCGGCGCGGCGCCTGCGCAGCGGTCCGTTCAGTATTTCGAGCAGATGGGCCACCGCGGCATCTGGGCCGATGGATGGAAAGCGACGACCTATCACGAGCCAGGCCATGCGTATGACGATGAGGAATGGGAGTTGTTCCACCTCGACGCCGACTTCTCGGAGTGCCATAACCTGGCCAGCGAACGCCCCGACAAGTTGCGCGAGATGATCGATCTGTGGTGGAGCCAAGCTGGCGAGATGGGGGTGCTGCCACTCGACGATCGCACCATCGAACTGTTTGGCGGTAAGCCGCGGCCTGGTACTCCACACGCAAGAACGCGCTACGACTACCTCGCACCGATCTCACATATCCCCGCCGACGTGTGCCCACCGCTCGGTGGTCGTCCGTGGACGCTCACGATCTCGGTTGTTATCGATGATTCGTACGTGGAGGGAGTGTTGTACGCCCGCGGTAGTCACAACGTCGGCCAAACGTTCTTCATTAAGGACAACCAGTTGCAGTTCGACTACAACGCGCTCGGAACACACTTCCGCGCCAGCGCTCCCCTGTCGCTCGCGCCCGGCCACCACACGTTGACTGCACGATTTGAGCGAACCGATTCGGTCGGAACCATTGTGATCGGTGCCGATGGCAGCGACCTTGGTTCAGTCGCAATTCCGAAGTTGGTGCGCATGCTGGGCTCGACCGGACTCGACATCGGGCGCGATGCCTTGTCGACGGTCGTCTCAGACTACGAAGGTCCGTTCGACTTCACCGGGAGCATCGAGCGCGCTTCGTTCGAAATTCACAGCAGACGCGATCGCGCCGACGTACTAGCGCAAGCTAAGACCGAACTTGCACGGGAGTAACAATGACGGACCAGAGAACGACAGCCAACCAAACGCTCGATTCGCTGCAACGCCGAATGAAGGCAATGCACTCGCTCTACCACCAGGCAGTGGCGACGATGGACATCGAGCACGTCAATCACTTCGAGCGCGAAGGTGTCGTGCCAATCGCGTTCTGCCTCTTCCACATCACCAACATGATCGACGCCTCATTCATGTTGATGACCGGCACTGCACCGATCTGGAACGACGAGTGGCAGGCACGCGTCGGCATGACTATCAACGACCACGGCAAACACAAGACGGTCGACGAGATGGTGTACCAACGCATCGGTGACTACGAAGCGTTTCAGGACTACATGCGCACGGTGTTCGAACGAACTGAGGCGTGGCTCGATCAGCTCGACCCTGCCGAGCTCAGCCGGGTCGTGATCCCGCGCCCTTTCCCGCCGCAGATTGCGACGACCTACAGCGCTCGCGTCGCCGGACCCGAGGGCATCACATTGCTCGACGCGACCGAGTGCTGGATCTACCAGCACGGCTTGCGTCACATGGGCGAGATCGAATTGGCGCGCGGCCTCGTCGGCCTCGGTGGTATGACGAGCTAGAGCGCGAGTTCGAGTCGCTTCCAAACATCGACCAACGCGTCGGCGAGTGCACTCGTGAGCTCGTCGTCGTGCAACGGCGTCGGCGTAATGCGCAGTCGCTCTGTCCCCTTGCGCACGGTCGGATAGTTGATCGGCTGGATGTAGATGCCGTGTTCCTCAAGCAACAGGTCGGTCGCGTCCTTGCACTTGTCTGGGTCGCCGACAAACACCGGAACGATGTGCGTGTCGTTATGCAGCACGGGCAACCCGGCCGCGCCCAGCACTTGCTTCACGCGTCGAACATTTGCCTGATGGGTCTCGCGCTCAACGTCCGAAGACTTCAGATGGCGAACGGCCGCAGTCGCAGCCGCGCAGATGGCCGGCGGCAACGCTGTGGTGAAGATGAACCCCGGTGCGTAGCCGCGCAAGGCGTCGATGATGCTGGTGTCGGCGGCGATGTAGCCGCCAAGGCAACCGAACGCTTTGGCGAGCGTGCCTTCCAGCACATCGACGCGGTGCATCTCTCCCTGCTGCGCCGCCATTCCAGCGCCGCGAGGACCGTACAGGCCAACGGCGTGCACTTCGTCGGCGTAGGTCATGGCGTCGTAGCGATCGGCAAGGTCGCAGAACTGGCCGACCGGAGCGACATCGCCGTCCATCGAATACAGTGTTTCGAAGACGATCAGCTTCGGCGCCTTCGGATCGGCCGCCGCAAGCAACTGCTCGAGGTGTTCGACGTCGTTGTGCCGGAAGATCTGCTTGCTCGCGCCGGACTGACGAACACCCTCGATCATCGAGTTGTGGTTCATCGCGTCGCAAAAGACGATGCAGCCCGGCATCAGCCTGACGAGTGTCGAGATTCCGGTTTCATTCGAGACGTAGCCGGAGGTGAACACCAGCGCGGCGTCCTTGCCGTGAAGGTCGGAGAGCTCGCGCTCGAGTTCCACCATCGGGTGGTGCGAGCCGGCGATGTTGCGGGTGCCACCGGCACCGGTGCCCATCCGGGTGGCGGTGGCGACCATGGCGGCGATGACATCAGGGTGTTGCCCCATGCCCAAGTAGTCGTTGGAACACCACACGACTACATCGCGCTGGCCCGACGGCGAGTGCCAAGTGGCGTGCGGGAAGCAGCCGGCCTTGCGTTCGAGATCGGCGAAGACTCGGTATCGGCGCTCGTCGTGCAGTTGGTCCACTGCACCGGTGAAGAAGGCTCGGTAGTCCATCGCGAGGGGTGTCGCGGCGTCTGGCAGAGCCAGAATCAGCGCGCAATCGACGCTATCGCTCGGTTCAGCCTGGTGGCACCCTCGCGCAGCAGATCGGCCTCGAGCATGCTGAACGACACTCGAATATGGCTTGCGTCCGCGGCATCGACCAGGAAGGGGCGGCCGTCCGACACCAACACGCCCGCTTCGCGAGCTGCGGCGACGGCTGCTGTGGATCGCACGCCCTCGGGCAGCGCGAGCCACAAGAAGTACCCGCCGGCGGGCACGGTGAACTGAAACAGCGTCGGGTCGAGCGATTCTGCCAACGCCGATCGACGCTCCGCGTAGCGAACCTTGCCCGCCGCGGCTAGCTCGTCGAAGCGTCCGCTGACGATGAGTTCGCCGACGAGCATCGATGCGAAGTGGTTGAGCCCGCCACCCGAATCGAGTAATCCGCAATCGCCAATTCTCGCGACCAGCTCGCGGCCAGCAGTGATGAACCCGACGCGCAGACCCGGCGCGATCGACTTCGAGAACGAACCTAAGCGCGCAACAACCTCGCGATCGCGACTCCACATCGAAGGCGGAGGCGCGGACGCAGTATCGCGGTACACGTCGTCTTCGATCACCAGGATCTTGTGGGCCCGAGCAACCGCGAGGAGCTCGTCGATTCGACTCTCTGGCAAGCACCGCCCAGTCGGGTTGGCGAACGTCGGGACGATGTACAAGAACATGTTCTTGTCCGCGTCGACGGCTGCGGCCCTCGACTGCAGGTCGGATGCGGAGACACCGTCCTCGTCGCTCGTCAGCCCGATCACGCGTACACCGTGATCCGCGAACATGCGCAGCGCCAAGAAGTACGTCGGCTGCTCGACGAACACCACATCGCCTGGCCGCGCCAGCAGCGTCAGCAACAAGTCGAGCGCGCCGGAACTGCCGCCGGTAATCACGACCTCGTCGCCGGCCACTGGGGTGTCGGTTCGTGTCAACAACGCAGCAACCGCGTCGCGGGTAAAGGCGGCGCCGCACGGTGCGCCATACGCGAGCGCCTGCCAACCGTGAGCGGCGAGCACAGCAACGGCCGCTTCACCAATTGAGTCCGAAGCCAGTGCCGACGGGTCTGGGTGACCCCACGTCAGGTCAACAACGCCGTCGGTATGTTCGTACTGCACGTCCGCGAGGTCGACGGCCAACAGCGAGTGCGCAACCCCCTCAATTGGAGTGGTGGCGGCTGAGTGAATAGTTGATTGCGATTTGGTCACGTGTCGAATCCTGTCAGGAATCGCGCTAATGTCCGCGCAGCGGCCACGTCTGTGTGGTCGACGACCAGAGGGGGAGGCCTGAATGGCCGAGCAAGCCAAGAAGATCTGGATTCCGAAGAGTGCCGTCAACCGACGGCAGTTCATCGTCGGAACCAGCGCCGCCGCGACTGCGCTCACGCTCGCAGCCTGCAGCGACGACGACAAGAAGTCAACGTCGAACACCGATGCTCCGGGTACCACCGCAGCCGGTGCCGACACCACGTTGCCCGCCGTAAAGAGCGGTGGCATTCTGCGCGTTGGCACCTTGGGGGGCGTCAACGACCTAATCGATGGTCAGCACATCATCTCCAAGGCCGATATCGCGCGTTGCGTCACCGGCTGGGAAGGTTTGCTCAACTTCGACCCCGACTACAACGTGGTCAACGAATACGGCCTGGCCGAGGAAGTCGAAGCCAAGGCAGCCGACAACTACGTGATCCGTCTCCGCGAAGGCATCACGTTCCAGGACGGCAAGCCCGTCACGGCCGACGACGTCATCTACTCGTTCAACCGTTTGCTCGATCCCGATTCGGCCGTGTTTGGTGGCGCAGCGCTGCGTCCGATCCTCAACTCCGATGGCATCACCAAGATCGACGATCTAACGGTCGAGCTGAAGCTGTTGCAGTTGGTCTCGAACTTCAAAGAGGCACTCTGCGCCTACACCAGCAACATCGTCCCGGTGGACTACGCCCGCTACGACGGCGACGTCGCCAACCAAATCGGTACCAGCTCATACAAGCTGGCCGAGTTTGAGGTTGGTGTGCAGTCGATTCACGTCAAGTACGCCGATCACTGGCGCGGCGGCGGCAGCTTCGATGAAGTGCACATCATCGACTTCGCCGATGGCGACGCGATGATCAACGCACTCATCGCCGATCAGATCGACGTCGCTGGCGACATTCCCGCCACCGCAGTCGATGTGCTCAATGGCACCGAGGGCTACAGCGTGCTCAACGCCGCCGGTGGTGGCTGGCTGACCATCTTCATGGCAGTCGACATCGCACCGTTCGACGACGTCCGCGTTCGCCAAGCGATGCGCCTCATCGTCAACCGTCAGCAGATGGTCGACGAAGTGCTCGCCGGTTTCGGCAGCGTGGCCAACGACCTGTACAGCCCGCTCGACGGTGCGTACATCGGCGACGAGCTGCCCCAGCGCGACCAGGACATTCCTGCCGCAATGGCGTTGCTCGAAGAGGCCGGTCAGGCTGGCATGACTGTCGACCTGCTCGCTCCTAACGACACCGCTGGCTTGCCAGAGATGATTCAGGCATTCTCGGTGATGGCAGCTGACGCTGGCATCAACGTGGTTCCTGTGGTCATGGACGGCAGCTACTGGGGCGACGATTACCTCAAGCGCCCGTTCGGCGTGGACTACTGGGGTACCCGTAACTTCCTGGCTCAGGTGGCCGCCAGCAGCTTGCCGACGGCCCCGTACCCGGACGATCACTGGCCGAACGGCACCGCCGATGGCCCGCAGGTGCGTCCCGAGTCGACGTTCCTCGCCGACTACAACGCAGCTGTCGGGGAAGTCGACCCCGACGCCCGCAAGGTGATCACCGACAAGATGCAGACCGAGCTCTACGAAGAGGGCGGACTTATCATCCCGTTCTTCCAGAACCAGCTCGACGGTTACAACCAGCGAGTCGTCGGACTCGTGCAAAGGGCAAACACGCTCAACCTCGACCACTTCGGCCGCGGTTGGCAGAACCTGTCCTTCGCCGAATAGGCAACTAGAACACCGTAGACACGGCAGGCCGTCCACCAGGACGGCCTGCCGTGTCGCTTTCTTTGATTCGTACTTTCAACAGGTTGCGGGGGTGTTGCGATGTCGAATAGCTGGGGAGTCATCCGATTCATCATTCGGCGCGTCCTGCTCGGACTCGTCACGCTATTCGTCGTATCGGTCATCGTGTTCGCCGCCACACAAGCACTACCTAGCGATCCGGCCCGCTCAATGCTCGGCCGCAACTCGACGCCACAGAGCCTCGCCGACTTGCGCGAGCGCCTTGGCCTCACCCGACCGCTAGCCAATCAATACTTCGGGTGGCTATGGGATCTCATTCGCGGCGATCCCGGCGAATCGTTCGCCGCCAAAATCCCGATCGTCGACTACATCGCCGATCGGGTCGTCAATTCAATTTTCTTGCTCGCCCTCGCCTCAGTGGTCTCGATCCCGATGTCGCTCGCCCTCGGCGCCTATCAAGCACGGCATCGCGACGGCGTCTTTGACCAGGTCTCCTCGTTCTCGATGCTCGGTCTCGCTTCCTTGCCCGAGTTCGTCGTCGGCACGGTGCTCATCTTCTTCCTCGCAACCTTCGTGTTCAAAGTGTTTCCCGCAGTTGCGCAGTTCGGCAGCGATCGCCCGTGGCAGCACCTCGACCAGATGGTGCTACCGACTGCGACGCTGGTTCTCGGTGCGGTTCCATACATCTCGCGCATCACTCGCGCCGCGCTGATCGAAGTGATGGACAGCGACTACATCGAAATGGCGAGACTGAAGGGTGCCCCCGAGCGAACGGTGATGTGGCGCCATGCGATGCCGAACTCGCTCGGCCCCGTCTTCCAGGTGATTGCGCTCAACATCGCCTACTTCGCTGGTGGCGTCATTGTCGTCGAATATCTGTTCAACTTCCCAGGAATCGGAAGCGCCTTGCGCGGCAGCATCCTCGTTCGCGATTTCCCGGTCATTCAGTTTCTCGTGATGGTGTTGGCGATTGTCTACGTGGGTGTCAACCTGATCGCCGACGTCGCCACCATCCTCGTCACACCCCGACTCCGAACGAGGGTCTCATGAGTCTGATCTCAGATGCCGAGGACAACCCCGACGGCATGCTCATCGCGCCCAAGGTACGCTCGGCTCGCCCACCCGGGGTCACTCGCGTCGCATTTCGAATGTGGCGCACACGCATCGGCCTGGTCATCACGCTGGTGCTGGTATTCATCGCCTTCTTTGGTCGTTACTTCGCGCCGTACGGCGAGAACGAAGGCATCGGCGTCGCGATGAAGCCCGCCAGCGAACTGAAGAAGGACTCATTGTTCGGCTCGGGCGAATTGGGCCGCGACGTCTGGACTCGCTTCCTCTACGGTGGGCAGCCGATTTTGAAGAGTGCATTTTTGGCGACGCTGTTTGCGCTCATCGTCGGAACCACCATCGGGCTCATCGCCGCCTACAACCGCGGCAAGCTCGACGATGT
>JAYVVU010000333.1:0-16620 GCA_043786755.1 Actinomycetota bacterium | reverse complement strand
CCACCAGTGTCTGGCACGGCGAGAGTGTGTTCATCGGCGACGACGAATTCAACGAAGTGTGGATTCTCGACGTGTTCTCGCCGCCGCGTACGGGGGGTGGCGAATGACCGCCGATTGGCGTCTTGCGGTCGACATCGGCGGAACGTTCACCGACGTGGTGCTATTCGACGGCACCTCCGGCCAGGTGGTCGTCGACAAGACGCTGACCACACCCTCGTCGCCATTGGATGGCGTCCGCACCGGCGTGTATCAATTGCTTGCGAAGGCCGGCGTACGACCAACCGATATCACGGCCCCGATTGTGCACGCGACAACCCTCATCACGAACGCCCTGATTGAAGGCAAGATCGGGCGCGCTGGAATGGTCACGACCACCGGGTTCGGCGACACGCTGTTGATTCGCAACGAGCATCGCTACGACATGTACGATCTGCAGATCGAGTTCCCGGCGCCGCCGGTACCTCGCGAGCGAGTGATGGAACTGACCGAACGGACGACACCGCAGGGCATCGTCCGGCAAAAGCCGAGCGCAGCAGATCTCGCCGCCGTCACGCAGCAATTGCGATCGGCGCAAGTCGAAGCGGTTGGCGTGTGTCTGATCAACTCGTACGCCAACCCAGCCAACGAGCGAATAGTCGCCGAGTACTTGCGTCGCGAGTTGGGCGTGCCGGTGTGTATGTCGTCGGAGATTTCGCCGCAAATTCGCGAGTACCCGCGCATGATCACGACGGCGTGCAACGCGGCGACCATGCCCGTCATTGGGCCGTACCTCGACGAGTTGCAGAAATGGCTCGCCTCCGAGGGCTTCGGTGGGTCGGTGTTGATGATGCTGTCGAACGGTGGTGTGGTGTCGGCCGACGATGCTGCCCGCGCACCGATTCGCCTCGTCGAGTCCGGCCCCGCAGCCGGCGCACTCGCGGGCAGTTGGTTCGCTCGCCGCATGGGCGAGGACCGGTTGCTGTGTTTCGACATGGGCGGCACCACCGCCAAGTCGTGTCTCATCGTCAACGGCGAACCCGAGCTCACCAATACATTCGAAGTCGCTCGCATCTATCGCTTCAAGAAGGGTTCCGGGTTCCCGGTGTCGGCACCGTCAGTCGACCTCGTCGAGATCGGCGCCGGCGGCGGCAGCTTGGCGCGGATCGACGAACTCGGTCTGTTGAAGGTCGGCCCCGAATCCGCAGGCGCCGCACCCGGGCCAGCGTGCTATGGCCGTGGCGGCACCAAGCCCGCGGTCACAGACGCCGATCTCACGCTTGGTTACCTCGACGCATCGTTCTTCCTCGGTGGCGACATGGCCCTCGACGCCAAGGCATGCGCTGCTGCAATCGAGTCAGTTGCAACGCCCCTTGGGCTGTCGGCGGCCGATACCGCGGCTGGCATTCACGAACTAGTTAACGAGAACATGGCAGCGGCATCACGCATGCACGCGGTCGAGCAAGGCGCCGACTTGCGCGGGATCACCGTGCTCGCCTTTGGCGGCGCCGGTCCGCTGCACGCATGCGGCGTCGCCGAGCTGCTCGAGTCCAGTCGCGTCGTGTTCCCCGTGAACGCCAGCGTGCTCTCGGCCTTCGGCACGTTGGTAACACCGGTACGCATCGACCTTGCGCGCAGCATGGTCCGTCCGATGGCGAACTTCGATCAGTCCGGTGCCGACCTGACCGAACGCGACCTGTTACTGACGGAACTTCGCGACGAGGGCCGCCGCGTGCTGTCGGCTGCAGGAGTCGCCGCCGAGCACATTCGCTTTCGCTACGGCGTCGATGCGCGGTATCTCGGACAGGGCAACGAGCTGACCATTTGGGTCGGAGAAGGCAAGAATTGGCCAGCGACCTACGCCGAAGTCGTGAAGCTCTTCGAGGCCGACTATCGCCGCATCTACGGATTGACGATTCCCGACGTCGGTGTCGAAGCCGTCACATGGCGGCTGTCGGCGTTCGCGGCAGCTTCCCCGGTCGAGCCGCGCACGGTGGTACCCACCAGCGACGCCGCACCACACCACACTCGGCCGGTTCGTTACTCGCGCGGCACCGATCCGATCGATACCCCGGTGTATCGGCGAACAGAGCTTGGCCTCGGCCAGCGTATCGTTGGCCCGGCCATTGTCGAAGAACGAGAAACGACAGCGGTCATTCGCCCGAACTGGATCGCACACGTGACCGCCGACGGCTCGCTGGTAGCTGAACGAGTCGTTCAACGAGTAGTTGAAGGACAGGCAGCCTCATGAAGACCTTCGACCCGATTGAGCTTGAGGTGCTGTGGCAGAGCCTGATTGCCACGGTCAACGAACAAGCAAAGGCGCTACAGCGCGCAGCGTTCTCGCCGATTGTGCGCGAGGCCGGTGACCTCGCCAACGCTGTGTTCGATCGGCGCGGGCGCATGGTCGCGCAGGCGGTAACCGGCACTCCCGGCCACATCAACTCGCTCGCTCGCGCCGGTGCCGCGATGCTCGACGAATTCCCAACCGACACATTGGTTGAGGGCGACGTGCTCATCACAAACGATCCGTATAAAACAGCCGGACAATTGCTCGACGTCACGGTGCTGTATCCGGTCTTCTTGAAGGGTCGCGTGATTGCGTTCTTCGGTTCCACAATTCATCACACCGACGTCGGCGGTTACGGTATCGGCGCCGGCGGCCGCGACTGTTTCGAAGAAGGCCTCTGGATTCCGATCATCCGCTTGATGATCGCTGGCGAGCGCAACGTCGACGCGTGGAAGTTCATCATGTCGAACGTGCGCCAGCCCGACCACATGGCCGGCGATCTGCACGCGCAGATGGCCAGCGGCGAGGTTGGTGCACAACGTCTGTTGGCGCTGTGTGCGCGCCATGGTCTGGACGACATCGAAGAGTTGGCCGACGAGATCATCACGCGCTCCGAGGCCGCCACCCGGGCGAGTATTCGTGGGCTTCCCGCGGGGACCTATCACGGCAGTGCCGTACTCGACTTAGCCGACGGCAGCCTGATCGACATTGTCTGCGCAATAACGGTCGACAACGTGCTGGGTGAGATTCTTGTCGACTATGCCGGCTCGTCGGCGGCCAGCCCGCACGGCATCAACGTCGTCAAGAACTACACCCATGCGTACACCACATTCACAGTGCGCTCAGTTCTCAATCCGGAATTGCCGAACAATCACGGCAGCCTGGCGCCGATCAAGATGGAAGCACCGGAGGGTTCGATCGTCAACGCGGTGAAACCACAACCCGGTACCGCGCGTCACGTGGTCGGCATGTTCCTACCGAACGCACTGCTGAAGGCGTTGGCCCAGATTCGCCCACTGCAATCGATGGCTGAAGGTTCCGGTGCGGTGTGGACAATGCAGGTCAGCGGCAACCATCCCGATGGCTCACCCTTCATCACGGCGATGTTCACCTACGCCGGTGGCGTCGGCGCACGCGCCACCAAGTCCGGATTGTCGGCGTGCTCGTACCCCACTGGCATCTCTGCCGTGCCCGTCGAGGTCGTCGAAGCATCTGCCCCCATTCACTTCTTGCGCAAAGAACTGCGGCGCGGGAGCGGCGGCGACGGTGCGCAGATTGGCGGGCTCGGCCAGACCATCGAGTTCACGGTCGACACCGAACGTGCATGGCAACTGAACGCGGTGACTTCTCGGCTGTCCGACGCGCCGCAGGGCATTTTTGGCGGAGAGTCGGGAGCAGCCGGTGCGTTTACCGTCAATGGTGAGCCGGTGCGCACGCAGGCGCGGGTGGCGTTACAGCCGGGCGATGTCGTCCGCCTCGACCTTCCGGGTGGCGGCGGCTACGGGGAGGCCAACTAATGAGCTGGCCCAACGCGATCACGTTTGCCGAGAGCTGGCGGACCGCGGTGGATCGCGCGCCGAACGCCCCCTTCCTCGTGTTCGAAGGTCCTGACGGCACAGCTAGCTCGTGGACGTACGCCGAGTTCGACACCATTACCGGTCGCGTCGCGAGCTTCCTGCAAGAGCACGGTGTAACACCCGACAGCGCTGTTCACCTGGCGCTCACAAACTCGCCAACGTTCGTCGCGGTCTGGCTCGCGGCCATCCGGTTGCGCGCGTGGATTGTCCCGTCCGACCCAATGGCCACGACGGCCGAGCTTGCTGGGCACATCGCCCGCACGACACCGACGATTGGGTTCTGTAGTCGCGATCGCGCACACGTGTACCACGACGCAGCACGCGGAATGCACATGGTAGAGATCGACGAAGCCGACAGCTCGTTCGCCGCATTCGGAAACGCCCAGTGTCAACAGTGGCCGGTCGCCGAGCTGCGAGACCGCGCAGCAGTGATGTTCACATCAGGCACAACTGGTGCGCCCAAGGGTGTCGAGATCACACAGGCCAACTACGCGTTCGCCGGCGCGACGATGGCCGCCGCCGCTGGCTTGCGCGCGGAGCACCGCCAGTTAGTCGTGTTACCGGTGTTCCACGCCAATGCGCAGTACTACAGCATCGCCTCGGCAATCTGGGCAGGCGCATCGATCGCACTGATGCACACCTTCTCGGCGAGCGGGTTCCTGGCGCAGGCGGCACGCCACGGCACCACTCACGCCAGCTTGTTCGCTGCACCGATTCGTATGATCCTCAGCCGCGGCGCCACCCCGGTGCCGGGCGTGCGGCTTCAGCACTGCTGGTACGCAATGAACATCAGCGACGATCAGTACGAAACGTTGAGCAGCTTGCTCGGCTGTCGGCCACGCCAGTTATATGGGATGACTGAGACGATTCCGGCAGTTCTCACCGATCGCCCGCAGCTACCCGTGCCGTCGTCGATGGGTTTCGTCACCCACGGATGCAAGGTCGACGTGCTACGACCCGACGGCACCTCGACCGCGCCCGGAGAAGTCGGCGAGATCGTGGTCGGCGGCGACCGCGGCATCACGCTGTTCGCTGCCTATCTCGACGATCCCGTCGTTACCGCGGCGTCGTTCCGTGAGGGCTGGCTGCTCACCGGAGACCGCGCTCGACGCGATCAAGCCGGTCGTTACTTCTTCGATGGTCGCCGAGCCGACGTGCTGAAGGTCGCAGGCGAGAACGTTTCGACAGTCGAGGTCGAGCAAGTGCTCTGCTCGCACTCGGCGGTGCTCGAGGCCGCGGTGGTCGGCATGGCTGACGACATCCGCGACGAGGTGCCAGTGGCCTTCGTCGTCGCTGCCGACAAATCGAGTCCACCCACCGTCGAAGAACTGCACGCGTGGTGCGCCGAGCGGCTGACGAAAGCGAAGAGACCGCGCGACATCACGCTGGTCGACGAACTCCCCCGCACCAGCGTCGGCAAGATTCGTAAATTTCTGCTACGCGACCCATCTGCCGAAAGGGTTTCAGTATGACGATTCTCACCGCCGACTTGCTGGCCTCATTCGACGCTTCCGTCACCGACTTCTCGACGGCCATCACGATGCCCCCAGTGATCTACACATCGGAGGAGTTCCTTGATTTCGAGCGCCAGGCGTTGTTCGCCCGCGAATGGCAATGCGTAGGCCGAGCCAGTCGGATTCCTGAGGTCGGCGACTACTTCACCACCATAGTGAACGGCGACCCGATCATCGTCGCCCGCGCCAAGGACAGCTCGATTCGCGCGTTCTCCTCGATCTGTCAGCACCGCGGCATGCAGGTCGCCGACGATTCGGGCAACTGCACCAAGTTCAGGTGTCCGTATCACCTGTGGAGTTACGACCTGACAGGTCGACTGCTCGGCGCACCAGCGATGGAGCGCACCACCGACTTCGACAAGAAGGACTACCCGCTGCCTGCCATGGCCGTCGAGTTGTGGCAGGGCTTCGTCTTCGTGCACGCCGACGTCGACGCCGCACCGCTTGCGCCGACGCTCGCGACCTACGAGCCGTACCTCAAGAACTACGACCTAGAGAACGCGTTCCATCCCGACACCTTCACGCTCACCGATTTGCCGTGGAACTGGAAGGTGATGTTCG
Source organism: Actinomycetota bacterium (assembly GCA_043786755.1). Classification (GTDB taxonomy): domain Bacteria; phylum Actinomycetota; class Acidimicrobiia; order Acidimicrobiales; family Ilumatobacteraceae; genus UBA668. Next base: position 10,702 of record JAYVVU010000333.1, on the reverse strand, counting down.
AGAATTTCAACGACGGATATCACGCGAACAAGCTGCACACCATTATCCAGGACTTCTGCCCCAGCGAGCTTTCGGCGTTTCCTGTCGATTGGACGCCCGAGTCAAACGTGATCTTCCGTACCAACGGTTACGTGCACATCGATGGCGGCTTCAATGCGACGACGAAGGCGCTGCTACCAATCTTCCCGAACCTGACAGAGGAAGAGCGCAGCCGTTCCACATTCGCGCTGATGCCACCGACGCTTTGCTTCGGCACGGCTCCCGATCAAGCGTTCTTCTTCATCGTGCGACCGAAGACGGCAGGAACAATCGACGTCGAGATCGGCTACCTCCTGACGCCGTCGGCACCCGAGCACCCGATGTTCGAGCACCTGTTCCAGATGAGCGACGCCGGTGTGCAGGTCTTCGTCGCGCAAGATCAGGACGCAACAGCCAAAGTACAGCGCGGCATGAAAAGCCGCTACGCCACACGTGGTCGTTACTCATGGCAGGAGGCAAGCCACGTGCATTTCAATAAGTGGCTGCTTCAGCGCTATAGCGAGAACTGGCCGGACAAGTGATCAAGAACCAACTCGCCCCGGTATCGGCGATCGCCGATGTTCTCGCACTCTGGAACCACGACGGCTGGCTCACTCCCCCGCTGCAGCCAGTGGTCGCGGCATCGGCGCCAGTCGCGGGCCGCGCGCTCACCATCACAGTCGGCGCAGGTCTGAAGGGGCCTGGCTTCTCGCCGATCTACGACGTGCTGTCTCGCGACCTCACCGGTCGCATACTGATACTCGCCGGCGCCGACGCCGTGCCCGGAGCTGTGTGGGGCGAGATCCTCACGCGTGCTGCGTTGCAGCAGGGAGCCAGCGCGGTGCTGGTTGAAGGTTGGGTACGCGACCGACCTGTGATCACCGATCTTGGTTTGCCCATCTACGCAACCGGTGAACACATCGCCGGACCGAGCGGATTGGCGCACATCACCGCCATCGACGCACCGATCACCATTCACTCAACTGGCATCGCAACACGTGTGGCGTCTCACGACCTGATCGTCGTCGACGCGACTGGTTGTGTCCGCGTGCCCGCAACAGAAGCCGATGATGTGTTGTTAGCGGCGAACAAGTACGCGGCCGCTGAAGATCTCGTGGTCAAGGCACTGAACGAGGGGGAACCCCTCGCACGCGCCTATCACCACAAGAAATCAATCGCCGCCGAGCTGAGGAGGTGATCGGGGCTGCGTGAGACACGCCCCCAGGAAGTGACGCATTGCGTCGGAAAAGCCAATCAAACACCAACACCGGAGATCTCCGGGGGGAGAATCATGAGAACATCGAAATTGTTCGTAGCAGCGATCGCTGCTCTAGGACTCATCGCCGCTTCATGTGGTGACGATGACAAAACCGCCGACACCACGGACGCGCCCGAGGTCAATGCACTTGACCTCAACGGTGACGGCAAGGTTGTGTTTGGTATCGCCGCTGCCGGCCCGGCCGACGACGGCGCCTACTACCAAGCCGTGGTCGATGCTGCCAAAGAGCTGTCCGCCGAGAACGGCTTTGCTGAGCCGATCGTGGTCGACAACATTCAGGCCGCAGACGCGGCGACTCTGATGGGGGACCTTGCTCAGCAGGGCGTCGACGTCATCATCGTCGGCGCATCAGAAATCGCGGAGCCGCTGCCTGCACTGATCGAGCAGTACCCGGACATCTTCTGGTATTGCAACTGCGGTGCTGGCTTCCCGGAGAACCCCGGCTTGGCACAAAGCACCGACAACGGTGCCGAAATCGCATACACCGCGGGCTACGCAACGGCACTTCTGATGCAGGCCAGCGGTGGCGACTCGACCACGTTCATCGGTTGCTGCGATCTCGGTTTCGAGAAGCAGAGCTACATCGCGTTCGAAGCCGGTCTGCAGGCAGTCGACGCGTCGTTCACGATGACTTACGTGCAAACGGGTGACTTCCCGTTCGACTTCGACAACACCGCCAACGCGACAGCAGCCCTACAGACAGCTGTCGATGAAGGCACCGATGCTGTCTATCCGTACCTTGGCGGCGCACACCGTCCAGTGGTTCAGGCAGCCAACGAGGCGGGGCTAATCGTGATGAGCGCTGGCTCGTCAACGGTCTGCGACGCCTCCGAGGAGCTCGCGTACGACATCGCCGTCAGGTTTGACGGTGGCGACTATCTGAGGGCCGTTATGGCTGAGATTATCGATGGCACTCTCCAAGAGGGCGACACCAAGGCCTTCAAGGTTGGCGTCGATCCGGAGCCGGGCGCGATCATTTGCGATCCGACACCTGATCAGCAAGCCGCGATGGACGCGCTGTATGCCCAGATCGGTGCCGGTGAACTCGACGCGCTCTTCGGAGAGATCGCGGGACGGGCGTTCTCCTGAGGATGAAAGCAATTCATGACGTCAACTTCTGACGCCGAGTTTGTGAACGACATGGTGGGCGGGGAGCACAGCTCCCCGCCTGCTGTGGAGCTGATCGATATCACCAAACGCTTTGGCCAGATCGTCGCGTGCGACCACGTGAGCCTCACACTGCACGCGGGAAAGATTCACGGCATCCTCGGCGAGAACGGCGCCGGCAAATCCACGCTGATGAAGGTGCTGATTGGACTGGTGTTACCAGACGCCGGGCAGATTCGCCTCCACGGTAAGACAGTGCAGATCACCGACCCGATCGATGCCGCGACGCACGGCATCGCGATGGTGCATCAGCACTTCAGTCTCGTCGAGGCACTGACCGTGTGGGAAAACGTCGCGCTCGGCGACGTCGGCCGCCTCGACCATCACCAAGTGCGCGAGCGCGTCGGCCAGATCAGTGAGCACTACGGACTGCACATCGACCCTGACGACAGAATCTCTGATCTGTCCGCGGGCATGCGCCAACGAGTTGAAATCATCAAGTGTCTGCGACGGGACCCGCAGGTGCTCGTCTTCGACGAGCCAACATCTGTGCTGTCGCCGTCGGAATCTGAGTTCTTGTTCGCCGCGCTCAGGCGGGTTGTGCAAGAGGAGGGCAAAGCGGTGGCGCTCGTCAGCCACAAATTGCCCGAAATTTTGTCGGTGACCGACGAAGTCACGATCATGCGCGACGGAAAGGTCGTGCGCTCCGGACACACGGCAGGAACAGGCGCCAGCGAATTGGCGCGCGCGATGGTCGGCCGCGATGTCGTTCTGCGCCGCGAGCACGCTGCCTTTGGGGTGGTCGAGATCAACGGCGCCGATGAGGCCATTGCGGCAACCTCTGCAACACCACAGCCAGCAGCAACGGCTCCGGTGTTGCGGCTCATCAATCTGCACGTGCGCAGCCGCGACGGTCGGGCGCTGCTGAACGGCTTGACGCTCGACGTCCACCCGGGCGAAATCGTCGGTGTTGCTGGTGTGGAAGACAATGGGCAACGAACTCTTGGCGACGTGCTATCTAGCCTTAGCCACCTCGACTCGGGAAGCGTGGAAGTCGCCGGCGTCGAAGTTGCTACCGGAAAAGCCGGAGCAATGGCAAGGGCCGGTGTCGGAGTAATCCCCGAGGATCGCCACGACTCGGGCTGCGTTCTGGACTTCACAGTCGCTGAAAATCTGTTCATCGCCGACCCGGAACGCGTGTCGCAGCGCGGTTTGATGAACGTTTCCGCCATGCGCCAACGGGCCGAAGAGCTCATCCAGAAGTTTTCGATCAACTGCACCGGCCCCAATGCTCCGATGTGGTCGCTGTCTGGCGGCAACCAGCAGCGTGTCGTAATGGCTCGCGAGCTTTCGCACGAGCCGAAAGTGATTGTCGCCGCGCAACCCACTCATGGCTTGGATGTCGGCGCCATTGAGTACATGTCTGAGCAGTTACGCAACGCGGCGGCCGACGGCGTCGGGGTACTGCTGATCTCGACCGAGTTGGAGGAAGTTCTCGACCTATCCGATCGCATCGTCGTGATCTACAACGGGCGCATCGTCGGAGACATGGCCAAGGGTCACGTCGACGTCGATCGCCTCGGCATGCTGATGGGTGGAGCGAGGGTGACCGATGAGTGAGGTCGGTGAAGCCCAGGAGTCGAGCCGCGAAGCAACCGGCGAACCCGGACAGCGCTCGAGAGTCGCTTCCGTGTCGGAGGTAGTGGGCCTGTATGCCATCTGCCTATTTGTCGCGCTCGCGTTGGCCGCGCTGCTGGTTGAGTTCGCGTCAGACAAGGGGTCGTGGACCACTGTCTATACGGTGATTCTCGACGGCGCTGTGCGCAAGCCCGGCCGCTGGGGACTGACGCTCGGCATCGCGGCACCGATTCTGCTGGTCGGGTTGGGCACGATCGTCAGCGGTCGTGCGGGTTTGGTCAACATCGGCCAAGAAGGACAGCTGGTGATCGGTGCCGGTTGTGCGACCTACGTCGGTGTGCGCATCGGCGGTGCTGGCCCGCTTGCGCTCGTCATCACACTGCTGTGCGCTGTCATCGGTGGCGCGCTGTGGGCGGGAATCGCCGGCGCGTTGCGTTTCTGGCGCAATGTGCCGGAAGTACTGACCACGCTGCTGATGGGGACAGTTGCCGCCAACCTCGTCGGCTGGGGCTTGCGTAATCGCTTCTTGTTGCTGGCTCCACCTGAGGGTCGCGCCAACCGCAACCAGGTCAGCGAGCCGCTCAAGGCTGATCGCCGCATTCCGCGCGTTGAGATCTTTGGCAACGAGTTCCCGCTGAGCATTGTCTTGGCGATCGTGTTGGCGTTCGTTGTCTGGCTGGTGCTCGGTCGCACGGTGGTCGGCTTCCGGTTGCGCATGCTGGGGCGTAACCCGCGCACAGCTCAACGATCGGGCGTCGACCAGAAGCGTTACGGAATTGGCGCAATGCTGGTTTCGGGCGGGTTCGCCGGGTTGGCCGGCGGCGCGATGCTGGCCGGCGGCGACTTCGGCGATTACCAGATGGTAGCCAACTTCGGTGCTGGCATCGGCTTTGCCGGCTTGCTGGCTGCGCTCGTCGCTCGCCAACGCGCACTGCTCTTGATCATCATCGCCTTCTTGTTCGCCGGGTTGCGCACCGGCTCGGGGTTCCTACGCGCGACCGGTGTCTCGGCGCGCATCGCCGACGTCGTCCAAGGAACACTTGTCCTGGCCATGCTGCTCCCGCCCGCAATCCTTTACCTGCGTGCGCGCCGTCGGGCGATCGCCGCCACAAGTTCGAGGACCTGACATGGGCAACTTCCTCTCCGCGCTCGCCGACATCTTCACCAACGAGAGTCTCTATCGAAACGCGATGATCGTCGCCGTAGTTTTGTTGTTTGCCGCCTCAGGCGAGTTGGTCGCGGAGAAGGCGGGCACCATCAACATCTCGTTGGAGGCGATGATGCTGGGTGGGGCCTACGCCGCTGCTGTTGGTCAGTCCAGGGGTGGAGTGTGGGGTGGACTGCTGATGGCTGCGCTCGCCGGCCTAGTCGTTGCGGCCATTCAAGCCAACATGAGCCACCGTCTGTCGGCCGACCAGTTTGTCGTCGGGCTCGTGCTCAACGTGCTCGTGCTCGGTATCGTTGGATTCCTTGTCGGCTCGAACGAACCCGAGTCGCACGTGGTCGATCGCATGAAGATTCCCGTGCTCTCCGAGATCCCCCTGATCGGTCCAGCACTGTTCGACCAGCCATGGGTGCTCTATCTCGTCTACCCCGTCATCCCCGCGATCTGGTTCCTGCTCTATCGCACGCGTTGGGGCCTCGAGGTACGTGCGATCGGCGAAGACCCAAATGCAGCCGACGTTTCAGGGCTAAGCGTCAATAAAATCCGCCGACAAACGATCTATCTCACCGGACTGCTGGCAGGAGTCGCGGGCGGCTACTTCCTGTATGCACGATCGGGTCGCTTCGAAGACTCACTGATCGGTGGCCGCGGTTACATCGCGATTGCCGCGGTGATCTTTGGCGGCTGGACGCTGAAGGGTTCGATCGCTGGCTGCGTCGCATTCGGATTGGTTGGATCGTTCGTGCTCACGATTCCCTCGCTCGGTTACAAGGCCATCGATCCGGCCTTCTTGGCGATGGCACCAAACGTCGTCACCATCGTTGCGATGACGATGTTTGCCAAGCGAGTTCGACAGCCGGCCGCACTGGCGCGGCCGTTCATCCGCGGCCTGAAGTGACAACAGAATGAAAGCTGTTCGTTACCACCAAGCGGGCGGTTCGAGTGTGCTCGAGTACGGCGACGTCGCCGACCCGACGCCTGGTGCCGCGGACGTAGTTGTTCGCGTTGAAGCATGTGCGCTGAACCGGCTCGACATCGTGCAGCGCGCTGGCTACTACCAAATGCCCGGCTTCCGTTATCCGCACATTCCGGGGATGGACGTTGCTGGCATCGTCGTGCATGCAGGACGCGAAGTGGAGTCGGTCGCGGTTGGCGACCGGGTCGTAATCGACCCCTCGCTGGCTGGGGTTTGCGCAGGTTCGAAGTTCGCCGGCAAAGGCGACATCTTCGGCGAGTTGGCCGTAATCGGCGCCACCGAGGATGGCGGCTACGCGCAGCTCTGCGCCGCACCTGCGAGCCACGTCTATCGAATACCCGACGATATGGATTTCGCCCACGCCGCGCAGTTCCCGACCTGCTGGTTGACCGCCGCGCATGCACTCTTCCAAGTCGGTAAACTGCGCGTCGGCGAATCCGTGCTGATTCATGCAGCCGGATCTGGTGTCTCGACCGCCGGCATCCAGTTGGCAAAGAGCGTGGGTGCTGTGGTGTTCGCAACGGCAGGTACCGACGAGAAGTGCGAGCGCGCGCGAAAGCTCGGCGCCGATCACGTTCTCAACAACCGCAGCGGCGACGTCGCCGCTTGGGCGCGCGAACACACGGCCGGTGCGGGCGTGAACATGGTGTTCGATCACGTCGGTACGGCGCTGTTCGGAGCTTCCTTGTTCGCGCTTGGCATCAAGGGCCGCTTAGTCGTGTGCGGAAATTCGTCTGGCGACTCCGCGACGATCCCGTCACTCGGATATCTCTTTCACTCGGGTATCTCGATCATCGGCTCCGACCCTTATCGTCCCGACGAGTTTGCGCCGGCGTGGACGACCTTCTGTGCCGGCGAATTCCCCACTCTGGTCGACTCCGAATTTCCACTTGCCGAAGCGGCCGCCGCTCAAGACAAGTTGGAGAGCAACGACGTATTCGGAAAGATCATCCTGCGACCATGACGCAGCGCGCCGAGACCGACGGATTGGTGAACTCTCCGGCCTCGACACCGATGCTGCAGCCGTGGGAGGTATTCGATCAGGAATTGTTCGACCTCGAAATGTTGCGAGTTTTCGCACGTTCGTGGATCTGGCTCGGCGATACCGAAGACCTGCAACACCCCGGCGACTACATCACCGGCACCATCGGCGCGCAGCCGATCGTTGTGGTGCGTACTGCCAGCGGCGAGGTCAAGGGGTTCTTGAACAACTGTCGCCACCGGGCTTCGAGCGTGGTCACCGCTCCGGGCGGCAACTGCGGTTCATCAATGGTCTGCCCATACCACAACTGGACATACAACCTCGACGGCAAGCTGATCGGCATACCGGACCGGATCCGTATGTATCCCCAGGGAATCGCAATGGAAAACTTCGGGCTCGTACCGATTCGCGTTGAAGTGGCGTGGAACAAACTGGTCTTCGGCTGTATCTCACACAAGGCACCGTCGTTTCGCGAATGGATAGCGCCCATAGTCGACCGCTACGATCGTTATCGGCTCGACGCCTTCAAGCGCTACACGCGCGAGCTTGACGCCACCTACCCGATGAACTGGAAGGTGTTTGTCGAAAATTCAAACGACGACTACCACGTGCGCTTCGTGCATCGACGCATCAATGCCCAGCGCAAACAGCTCGACACCATCGTGCGCTTCGAGGGCCGCACCTGTAGCGGTTACAAGCCGCACCCCGACTCGTTCGATACCACTGGCGGAAGATCCGACATGGCCGTCGAAGACCTGAACGGGCACTACGCCGACTTCATTTATCCGAACCTGACGCCCTTGCCCTACGCCAACCTGTTGATTCTCGTGCGCGCCGACCCGCTAGCACCCGACCGAACACGTCTGGTTTCGCGAATCTACGGCTTCGGCAAGTCGCCCGAGGAGCAAGAGGCCGACATGGCGAACCTGGAACTCACGAACAAGGAAGACACCGACATGGTGACCGTGCTGATGCGCAACTTGCGTTCACCGTTCTACCGCGTTGGGCCGCCAACAACATGGGAAGGGCGAGCGGCCCACGTCATGCAACTCATCCGGGCCGACGTTGCGACACAGCTCGCCGCCGACGAGTTCGCGGTCTGAACCACTACTTCAGCCGAGTATTTGCTCGACCGAAAACTCGACGTTGTTGCCATCGGGGTCGGTGATCACACAGATGTAACCGACGACCTCGTTGCGGTACATCGGGCCGAGCAACAGGCAGCCCTCTTCCTTCGCCATCGACGCAATCAGATCGACCTCGTCGCGGGTTGTCAACGAGATCCCGAGATGCGAGATCGACCTCAGGAACCCGTATTCCTCTTTGATGTCACCGGTGATCTTCGTCGGTAACTTGCCGCAAATCAGGACGATTACGAAACGGGCGGCACCATCGGTTGTGACATCGCGCTCGTTCGCCAACCACACCGAGCTCAGGCCGGTCGAGTCGTCATGGCGCTCGTGAATCTTGGCGAGCGTCGTGTACTTCGCGTAGAACGCCAACGTCGCATCAAGATCGCGCACAGGCAGTGCTATGTGGGTCAACAAACTCGGTGGTACAGAACTCATGCCAGCTTCTCGACGAACGCTTCCAACTGCCGTAGGTTACGACATTCGAACACGCCGTCGGTGTGCGTGCCGTAGTCGCCAACAATCGAGTCGCCGGTATTCCAGTAACTGCGTGGCTCGGGGTTCAACCAATACACATGGCGCGCCTTCTGGCGCATCTCCTTCACAACCCACGCCTGGCTGGCGTGATAGTTGTTGCGCGCATCGCCGAGCAGCAGCACGGTGGTCTTCGGGCCGACGCCCTTGCCGTAGCGCGCCCAGAAGTCTTCGAAGGCATGGCCGTAGTCGCTGTGCCCATCGACCCACACGACGTCGGCCTCGGTGTTGACGCGGTGAATCGCTTGCGCGATGTCTTCCTCGCCCTTGAAGTAATCGGTGACTTCGTCGATGCCGTCGATAAAGACGAATGAACGAACCTTCGAGAACTGGCCCTGCATCGCGTACACCAGCATCAGCGTGAAACGCGCGAACGCGGCAACCGAGCCAGAAATGTCGGCGATGACCATCAGTTCCGGTTTCGCCGGCCGCGGATACTTGAACTTCGGTTCTGCTGGAACGCCGCCGTAGCTGAGCGAGTGACGCACAGTGCTGCGAAAGTCGAGCGCCCCCTTACGGCCGTGACGGCGCTTGCGTGCTAACCGCGCCGCCAACTTGCGCGTCAGTGGTTGCAACGCCTTCTTCAGGTTCTGCATTTCGTCGCGCGACGCGTGCATGAACTCGACGTCTTCCGGCAATGGCTTGCGCAGCGTCTTCGCCATCGCTTCCGCACCACGATCGGCGACCAGGCGCCGACGAATCTCGGCCTCGATCTCTTTCTTAAACTGCTCGATGCGATCGTTGTATTCGTCGTGCTCGAGGCGTTCTTCGAGATCGGTCAGCTCGCCCGCTTGCTGACGACTGGCTTCCATCAGCTTCTCGAGCATCGCCTCCAGGTCGAGGTTGCGCAGCGTGCGATATAGGTAATAGGTGCCACCGACCGGGCGTCCCGGTTCCATTCCGGCAAAGCGCTGCACGGCCTGACGCGCGAGCGCACGCATCATCGCCTGGTCGCCGTTCATCAACGCTTGCATCAGCAGTTGCGCAAGCTCCTCGGGGGTCAGGCTGTCGAGGCCACCACCCTGGGCGCCTTTGCCATCGCCCTCGCGCATTTGCTCCTGCATGTCGCGCCACATTTCGTCGAGCTCGTCGTCGCTCTCGGCAATGCGGTACTCGGGGCCGCGCAAGCTGAAGTAGACCTCGAACACCGTCTCGAACGCGCGCCAGTGGGCGTTGTTCTTCACCAACGTTGCTCCGAGCGCGTACTTGAATGCCTGGCGATCTTCGATGGGGATGTGCTGCACGGCCTCCATCGCGTCGAGGTTCTCGGTCAGGCTGACCGGTAAACCCGCGCTGCGCAGTTCAGAGACGAAACCGGCGAGCAGATCGAGCATGGTGGTGTGTCGTTAGGTGAAGGGTCGACTACTTGTCGACGGAAAGCTCTTTCGCAGCCTTCGCGATGTCGGTCTGGTACTTCAGCAGGATGTGCAGCGTGTCTTTCGCCTGTTGCGCATCGATGCTCTCGATGCCAAGCAACACCAACGTGCGTGCCCAGTCGATTGTCTCGCTGACGCTTGGTGCCTTCTTCAAGTCGAGCTGACGGATGCTGCGCACAATGCGAGCAATCTGATCGGCGAGATTGTCGGAGACGCCCGGAACCTTGGTGAGAACGATTTCCTTCTCGCGGTCCATGTCGGGATAGTCGACATGCAAATACAGGCAACGACGCTTCAACGCCTCGCTGAGTTCGCGCGTGTTGTTAGAAGTAAGGAACACGAGCGGAATCTGCTTGGCCGTGATCGTGCCCAACTCGGGAATCGACACCTGATACTCAGAGAGGATCTCGAGCAGCAGCGCTTCGGTCTCGACCTCGACGCGGCCGACTTCGTCGATCAACAACACCACCGGGTCGTCGGCGGTGATCGCCTCGAGC
>JAYVVU010000332.1:0-7171 GCA_043786755.1 Actinomycetota bacterium | reverse complement strand
AGTCGTGGACCGCGCGACGGCCGTGGCGCTGGCTGCTTCCGATTGTCATCCTTGCCTGTTTCCCCGTGGCCATCTTCTTCACCGCCATGGCATTGGTGCCGGTTGGCATCTGGGCGATGGCACGCGAAGGCGACGTCGCGGAGGAGATCCACAAGGTGCGCTGGCTGCCGAATGTTGTGCGTGCGGGCTTCCTAGCGATCGCAGTACTCGGAGTTCTGTCGCTGATAAACGACGTCACAGCGCTTGTCTGAGGTCGCCTAACATCTTGACCTATGGCTAAACCCGTGTGCAGGGGAATCTCGCGAGTGCTCGGCGCCATCGCGATGGACGTCGCGCGACGCGCTTCGTGCGATGTGCTTATCAGCGACACCTCCGACGACGAATGAAATGAGCACAGCCGGCGATCCGCGTTTCGAACCGCGGTACCAAGAGATCGCAACGTTCATGCGCGCTCCGCATGTGCCCAGCCTGGAAGCCGTCGACATCGCGATGTACGGCATTCCGTACGACGGCGGCGTGACCAACCGCCCGGGTGCGCGCCACGGCCCGCGCGAGATTCGCAATCAGTCGTCGATAAATCGAGCGATGAATCATGCGACCCGCATCAGCCCGTTCGAGCTAGCACGCGTCGCGGATATCGGCGATGTGCGCTTTGCGGAAGTCTTCGACATCGCTGCCGTCAATCGCGATATCGAAGCGTTCGTCAGTCGCATCGTTGCCGCCGGAGCAATGCCGTTGGCCGCCGGGGGAGACCACTCGGTGACGTATCCGATCTTCCGCGCGCTGGCCTCTCGCGAGGCCCCACTCGGAATGATTCACATCGACGCGCATACCGACACGTGGGGTCCGTTCAAAGGATCGAAGTTCCACCACGGCGCACCATTTCGGTTGGCCGTTGAGGATGGCGTGCTGGATCCGAAGCGGGCGGTGCAGATCGGTATTCGCGGCGGCCAGAACAGCACCGACACATGGGACTACTCGCGCGACAGCGGAATGCGGGTGATCTTCATCGAAGAATTTGAAGACATGGGCGTCGAGGCTGTCATCGCCGAGGCAAGGCGTGTTGTCGGCGACGGACCGACGTACATCACTTTCGATGTCGACGGACTCGACCCGGTGTACGCACCTGGCACAGGAACGCCCGAACCCGGCGGTATCACGACGCGCGAGGCGCTGCGTATGTTGCGCGGCTTTCGCAACCTCAACCTTGTCGGCGCCGACGTCGTGGAGGTGTCGCCGCCGTTCGACCCATCGGGTAACACCGCGTTGGTCGGCGCCACGATCATGTTCGAATTGCTGTGCCTCCTCGCGGAGGTTCGCGCTAAATGACATCGATCGATCAACGCCGCGCACGGTTTTGCGAACTGCACCAATTAGGCACGTTCGTGATGCCCAACCCTTACGACCTCGGTAGCGCCAAGTTGTTGGCGGCTCTCGGCTTCGAAGCACTCGCTACCACGAGTGCCGGCCACGCGGGGACACTCGGTCGTCTCGATATGCAGGTGTCGCGCGATGAACTGCTCGATCACGTCGCAGCGATGACGGCTTCGGTCGACATTCCGTTTAACGTCGACTCGGAACGTCTCTTCTCCGAAGACCTTGCCGGTGTCGCTGAGTCGGTCGCCGCTCTCGCGGACGCTGGCGCTGCTGGCTGCAGTATTGAGGATTGGAATCCAGCGGCGAATGCGATCGACGAACTCGGTGTTGCTGCGTCGCGTGTACGAGCGGCAGCAGATGCCGCAAGCGCACACGGCGTGCTCTTAACAGCGCGTTGCGAGAATCACCTGCACGGCGTGAACGACCTTGACGACACGATCAGTCGCCTGTGCGCGTATCGCGATGCCGGCGCCGCAGCGGTGTACGCGCCGGGCCTCGTCGATCTCGCTCACATCGAGCGAGTTGTCACCACGGTTGCCCTGCCGTTGAACGTGTTGCTGTGGCCCGGTGGGCCAACCGTTGCGCAACTCGCCAGCGTCGGTGTTCGACGCGTGTCGGTGGGCGGGACGCTGGCGCGCATCGCGCACGGCGCTGTGGTGCAGGCGGCCCAGCAACTTCTGGCAGAAGGCGCCATCGACCCCGCATTAATGGTCGACGGCGCCCTCTTGCGCAGAGCATTTACTGACTAAGGACTACTTACGCCTCGGTCGAGAACGGCGGGTAAACGTCGGTCAGCAACATCACGTACGCATCCATGCGCACGGTCGCGTTGAGGCCCTTCAACACCCAGCCGCGGATCGCCACTGGCCACTTGCCGGTGAACAACACAGCGAAGAAGCCGATCAACTGGCAAACGCATGCGACGATGAGGATGAGAAGCGTGAATAGCACCACCGGAATTGCGAGCAGCAAGCGGAACGCGCAGGTCAGGCGGTTGCGGCCCTCAAGGGTCACGTCGAAGTTTGCCTGCACCGGAGTGGTGCCCGGGTCGGCCGGTGTCGAGGTGAACTCAAACGGTGGGAACTTGTCATCGAGACAACCGACATAGGCCATCGTTCGGGCCTGATAGCGCAGCGACATACAGATGATGTTGGCGAGACCAGCGGGCATCTTGCCGGTGAACAGGATGGCGAACCATCCGATGAGAGCGCACGCTTGCGCCAATGCCGTGAGTGCATTGCTGATGATCAGGTGCGGAATCGCCATGAAGATCTGACCAATGGGCCGCCAGTTGGCAAGCTTCTCGGGCGTCTGAACTTCAATTGAAGCGGGATACGACATTCAACTTTCCCCTTTGTGCTCGCTGGTCGGGACGACCAAAGCGATCGACGCGGAGCGTACTCCGGTCAATTCACGCCGGGCATGACCTGCTCGATGAACCGATGAATCGGCTCGAGCGACTTCGGATGTCCGAAGTCGAGCACGAAGTGCTGCACGCCGAAGTCGGCCTTGTGTTGGAGTAACTCGACCCACTGCTCGGCATCCGCATCGGTCTCGGGCAACGGGCGCTCGACAGTCGTCGTCACTTCGATGTCGGCCGGGTTGCGACCGGCGTGTTCCGCAGCAGCGTGCACGATGCCCAAGCGGCGCTTCCACACTTCGTCGTCGCGGAACGAGCCGTTCCACATGTCGGCCAGGCGACCGACGAGTGGCAAGCCAACCTTCTCGCCGGAACTGCCAATGCAGATGCGCGGCACGGGATCGGGCAGCGGTGGCGCACTCGCGCCGTCGATGCGGAAGTGGCGACCTTCGAACGACGGTTCGTCTTGCGTCCACATCAACCGACAGATCGTGATCGCTTCTTCGAGCTGCTCGAACCGGACCTTGGCGCCGGGAAAGTCGTAGCCGTACGCGCGGTATTCGTCGTCGCGCCACCCGGCACCGATGCCGAGCGTGAAGCGACCGCCCGAAAGCACCTGCAAGGTCGCAGCCATCTTCGCCGTCAATGCGGGCGGTCGGTATCCCACGCCCAACACGTGATGACACAACTGCACGTTCGGGTACCGCGCTGCGAGCCAGGTGAGCGTTGTCCACGCCTCCAAGAACGGGTCGGTCTTGAACTCGAACCCATAGAAGTGATCGGCGATCCAGAGTGAATCGAAGTGGGCCAGCGCCGTCGGCAGAATGTGCTCGTCCTGGTAGATGACGATTGGCTGCTGATCGCTCCACCGGTTGCCGATCACCGGCGACAACCAACCGAACTTGATCGGCGCGGTCATGACGCTTCGAGTGATGCCTTCACTCGCGCCAATGTGCGTTCCATGCCCTTGGTCATCATGCGCGGCCGCGAGAGAACTTTCTCGTAGATGAACCCGACGAAGCCTTGTGGTTCGTAGCTGAAACTCTCCGTGACGCGAGTGCCACCGGCGATGGGCTGCAGCTCGTACGTCCAGTTGGTGTAGCCAGCCGCGCAGAACTCGAAGCGACTGGTGGGCTCACAAGTCGTTACCTCGGATGTGGTCGTCCACCGCTTCACGACTTTGCCAGCGAACCGCGCTTCGTTGTCGCCTTCGAACTTGGCGCCCTTTGCCGGCCCAGTCGCATCGGGCACCCAGCGAACCGCAGTGCACTCTGGACTCCACTCACCCATGCGCGTGACATCGGTGAGCGCGGCCCACACATCCTGTGGCGATCTGTTGATGTCGATCGTTGCCGTTCCAGTTCTCACTGCTGTGTCTCCCTCAATAGGTTGTCGATCTCTTCGATGTGCAAGTCGGCGAGGTGCCATACGTCGGGCACGAGCTCGCCGGCAACGACGATGCCAAATTCCAGCCGATCGAGGTAGCTGTGCACAGTGATGTTCAGTCCCATGCCATCGGTCACGATCGAAACGGGGATGTACGACTCCATGCGTGCGCCACCGAAGTAGAGCGGTTGGCGCGGGCCGGGCACGTTCGAGATCGTGAGGTTGGTGGGCAAGTTGATCCGTCCGGCCATCCGCGACATCAATCGCAGCGCGGCCGTGGCGACGACCGGTGAAGCGGTCTGCGCGACATCGCTCAACGTGGCGGCGGGAACCAACTCGAATTGGCGCTTGGCGGCGACCATCGCTTCGCGACACAGCGCGACGCGTTCAAGCGGGTCGGCGCAGTTGGTCGGTAGCTCGGCGACGATGCTCGAGACCCTGTTCGTCCACGGGTCGGCTTCGGTTCCGGTGCGAATAGAGACGGGCACCATCGCGCGCAGTGGCTTGTCGGGCAACGCGTCGTGCTCGATCAGGTACTGCCGTAGTGCACCAGCGCAGATCGCCATCACGACGTCGTTGACTGTGCCACCCGTCGCGTTCTTGATCGCCTTGATGTTCTCTAACGAAGTGCCGCGCATAGCGAACCCGCGGCGAGCCGTGATCGACTTGTTCCACGGCGTTGCGGGCGCGGGAGTGATCGGCAGCTTAATCCGTCGCTCGTTATCGGTCTCGGTTGACGCGCCGATACCGGCGACGCTCTTGAGGATGTCGCGTGCCTGCGATGCCATGCGGCTCATGTTCGTCAGCCCCAGTGCGCCGGCGACGTTGCGCACCAACCTGAGCTGTGCGCGCATACCTTTCACCGGGTTCAGCGCGAGGCGGCGCATCGTCTGCTGCAGCAATTCGCCTTGGCTCGGCGGCCGCTCGCCACTCCATTCGTGTGGTTCGGGTGCGGGAGTGTCGGCGGCCGTATCAAGCAACATGCTGAGCAGAATCACGCCCGCGGCGCCGTCGATCGTTGCGTGATGCGTCTTCGTCAGCATCGCCCAGCGATTGTCGGCGAGACCTTCGATGACGTACACCTCCCACAACGGGCGAGTGCGGTCCATCGGGCGTCCGACGATGTCGGCTACCTCATCGGCCAGCTGCTCGATGTCGCCGGGCGCGGTCAGGGTGAGGTGACGAATGTGGAAGCCGAGATCGAAGTCGGCGTCGTCGATCCAATACGGGTGGTCGAGCTGGAACGGGACTTCGACCAACTTGCGCCGCATCGGTTCCGCGATGCCGACGAGGGCACCGAACCGCTCGTGCACCGCCTGCAACGGATCGAAGTCGGGCGTCGGGCGTTCGTAAATGCCGAGGCCGCTGACGTGGCCGAACGTGGTCGGCGTTTCCATGTAAAGGAAGCTGGCGTCGAGACCGCTGAGCTGTTTCATTTGCTACCCCGTTGCACCGCTAGGCGTCGGAGTGCGACCGTACAACACCTTCTACCAAACGGCGAGCGACAGATTCGCCAGAATTTGGTCGTCCTTGGTGAGCAACGAGCAGTTCGCAGCTAAAGCATCACCCACGATCAAACGGTCGAACGGATCGCGGGTCCAGGTCAGCGAAGCGGCAGCTTGCACAACCCCAAGTAGCGGTTGGTTGGCGGTGAACAACCGCACACGGGATTCCAGGTCTCCGAGAATGTCGGCGCCACCGACCTTGAGTCGTTCAATCTCGTGGAGGTAGTTGAGCTCGAGTTGAACGATCGGCGAAACTGTGAGCTGCTTTGACTGGAGCAGCGATCGTCCTTTCGCGCTGAATCGCTCAAGCTCGCCCGTGTACAGCCACACAACAGCGTGCGTATCGAGCCGAATCACCCGCTCCATTCGCCCGACCAGTCGAGATGAACGAAGTCGTTGCTATCGCCGACGACCACGTCGGTACGGCGCACTAGGTGTCGCAACGGATTCGGCGGATCGTCGGCGACAATGCGGAGGCGGCGACCGTTGCGCTCGATCTCGACAGGCTCGCCAGTCTCCAACACCTGGTCGAGCACGCGATAGATGTTCTCGCGCAATTTCGAGGCTGTGATTGTCATGCTTGGAAGCTAACACGTACGAGTATATAGATCTAGTACGTACGTCTAATCTAACGGCTCTCGTGCACGGGAATAGGGCAGGATGTCCGGTCTGTGAGCAGCATCGTTGTTTCCGAACTTGAGTACGCGCCGCCTGCGTCCGACTCGCTGTTCTTCGATGTCGGCTTCGGTGTGTCGCCCGGCGAGGTTGCCGCACTCGTTGGCGCCAACGGTGTCGGCAAGAGCACGATCCTGCGCATTCTCTCGGGCGAACTAGAAGCCGATGAGGGCGAGTTTGCCTTGGGCGGAACCGTGTTGCGGATGACGCAGGACGTTGGCATGTCGCGACCGATCGACACGTTGCGCGACATGCTCATCGAAGTGGCGCCGACCGCCCTGCGCGAGGCGGGGAGAGCGATGGTCGCTTCGGAGAAGGCGATGCTCGATGGCACCGACAGCGGAATGGACTACGCCGAACATCTGACCCACTGGGGCGACCTCGGTGGCTACGAACTTGAAATGCAATGGGCGGCGGCCGCGCGGCGAAGTGTGAAGACACCGATCGAAGACTTCTCGACACGTTTGGTCAACGAATTGTCGGGTGGTGAGCGCAAGCGTTTGGTGCTCGACCTGTTGTTGAACTCGAACGCCGACATCCTGTTGCTCGACGAACCCGATAACTACCTCGACATCCCGACGCGAGTTTGGTTGGAGGCCCAGATCAAAGCGTGCAGGAGCACGATCCTGATGGTGAGCCACGATCGAACGATGCTCGAAGCCGTCGTGACCAAGGTGATTGTCATCGAGGGCTTCGGCGCGTGGGTGCACGGCGGTTCGTACAAGACGTTTCCTGAGGCACGCGCTCGACGTCAGGAGCTACTTGGCAGCGCGCTGAAGCGGTGGAACGAGGAAGAGCGTCGCCTCTTCCGCCACATGAAAATCATGAAGCAGCGCGCCGCGCAAAACCCTGGCAATGCAGCGAAGGC
>JAYVVU010000331.1:0-3102 GCA_043786755.1 Actinomycetota bacterium | reverse complement strand
CCAACCGGACGCGATTGGTTCGAACTACCGACCACGGCGGGATGGGCATATGGCCTTGCCGCTGGCCTGATCGCTGGTGCGTGGCCCCTGCTCGAGCTCGGCTCGAGAATCGCTGAGCGGGATAGAGTGAAGCCATGAGCGACATGTTCGACCTGACGATGAAGTCGATCACCGGCGAGGATGTGAGCCTCGCCGCGTATCGCGGCCAAGTGCTGCTACTCGTCAACGTCGCCACATATTGAGGGGCCACTCCGCAGTACGCAGGTCTGCGTACTCTCCACGAAGACAACAAAGCCGCCGGTTTCGCCGTCATGGGTTTTCCGTGCAATCAGTTCGGCAAGCAAGAGCCCGACCCGGAAGCCGACATCCTCAAGTTCGTACAGACCAAGTACAACGTTGCCTTTCCGATGTTCTGCAAGATCGAAGTCAACGGCGACGACGCTAGCGAGTTGTACAAGTGGCTGAAGGCGCAAACTGACGGCGCCGACATCAAGTGGAACTTCGAGAAGTTCCTCGTCGACCGCGAGGGAAAAGTGCAGCGCTTCGGCACTGGCGTAACCCCCGAAGAACTCGCGCCGCACATCGCGGAACTGCTGTAACGCACAGATAGTCTCGCCGTTAACGGCTTCCCCCGGACCCAGCGCCACTTTCATGGCCTTGTAGTTTCTTGGAGGAAGTCATGTCGTTCAAGCCGCGTTTGCGCTTGCCTCGTCGTCGCCAGCCATCGTTACAGCTGGAATCGGGTGACCACCCGTGGAGCATCTTTCACCCCGGCCCCGACGACTCGATCGTTGTCGCCGAATTCTCCGACGCAGTCATGCTGGCTACGGAGATCTTCGACCTGCCCGTGTGCCACGAAGTGCTGGTGCTGCTCGACGAGCGCCGCCGCATCACGGCGATGCTGCTCGATCCGCCAGCCGAGGTCGGACTGCTAGTCGGCATGGCCCAACTGCCGGGCATCGAAGCACCCTTCTGCCAGACAATCAGCATCGTGATCGACGACGAGATCGCGGATGGCCCACCGACCGATGTCGACCGGCGCGGCTATCACGCGTTGCGACGGGCGCACATGGCGCAGGGCTTGCTGCTGCTCGACGTCTTGTTGACCGACGGCAATCGTGTGCGCAGCCTCGCGCTTGGCTGCGACCCAGACCCGGTGTGGCACGACGAGTTCGCGCCTACTATCGGCGGTGATGACTGAACCCTCACCTATCGCTGTTGTCACCGGCGCGAACAGCGGCATCGGTCGCGCCACGGCTATTCACCTTGCCGCGCAGGGCTTCGTGGTCTACGGCACCGTGCGCAGCCTCGACAACGCAGCCAAGTTGGGCGTGATGGCCGAGCACGCCGGCGTAGAAGTGAAGTTGGCCGAACTCGACATCGCATCCGACGCTTCGGTTGCGGCAGGCTTCGCGCGCATTCTCGACGAGACGAACGGCGTGGTCGACGTGCTCGTCAACAACGCGGGCGTCGGCGGCAACGCCGTTGCCGAGGAGTGTCCGCCAGAGATGTACCTCGACATCATGAACATCAACCTGTGCGGCGCGGTGCGCTGCCAGCAACAAGTGTTGCCGGGAATGCGCGAGCGTCGCCGCGGCACGATCGTCAACATCACGTCGGTGGTCGGGCGAATCGCGGCACTGGCGCAAAGTCCGTACGTCACCTCCAAGTGGGCGCTCGAGGGTCTCAGCGAAGGGCTCGCGCAAGAGGTCGCTCCCTTCGGCATTCGTGTCGCGATCGTCGAGCCCGGCGTCACCAAGAGTGCGATCTTCGCCAAGAACATCGACGCGCCAAACCAGAGCGGCGCCTACGACGCGGCGTACCGACGCATGTTCCAGATGTACGCGACCGGACTTGCTAACGCCACCGACCCGTTCGAAGTCGGCAAGGTAGTTCACCACGCGATCTCTACCGACCAGCCACAGCTTCGGTACGCCGTCAGCTGGGGAGCGCAGGAGTTGATCGACGGACGCAACGCGATGACCGATCAGCAATGGGTCGCGCTCGGCGACATCGAAGACGACGACGACTACTACCACGCGTTCGCCGACAGGTTTGGGCTGCAAATCTCGAACGCGTCGTAACCGGATCAGCGGAGATACCGACTAGCGATAGTGTCCGTGAATGGGTATGTCCCTTGAACAAGCGTCTTACCTAAGTCAGATCATCGGATCGATCGCGGTGCTGGCTTCGCTGGTGTTCGTCGGTCTACAGATTCGCCAAAATACGAAGTCCCAAAAAAACGTTGCCGTCGATTCGCTGTCCGGAGCGATTGCCGCGATCAATGTGCCGGCGATGGAATCTGCAGCACTCGGCGAGGCTCTGTCGAGAGCGACAAAGGATTGGGGCTCAGCGACTCGTGAGCAGAGGATAATGGCCCACTATTTCCTGTTTTCCTATTTCAAGTTGGCTGAGAATGCTTGGTATCAACGACAGGCAAATGTCGTCGACGAAATGCAGTGGGCAGGTTGGGCGATCGGGGCTCGCATGTTCTTTCACAGCCCCGGAGTTCAAGACGCCTGGTGGCCCAGACGCCGCTTCAGCTACTCTCCTGAATTTCAGGCGTATCTCGCCGGAACGGCGCCCCCGCCGCCGGAGATCGGCAGCCTGGACGACTTGTTCGACAACGTCTCCACAAGCGCTAGCGCCGACGATAACTAAGGTCCCTCGGCCAGGTCCTTCTCCACGATTTCGCGGTCTTCGTCATTGGCGACTGGCACAGCCTTAGCCGCGGCCCACTCGGCCATCGCTTCCTCGTCGCGACCGAGTGCACGCAGCGCCCGTGCACGTGCTTCGTGCGCATACGCGAGGTCGAAGTCGACGAAACCACTGTCGAGCGTCGTTCGCATGCACATATCGGCGTAATGCAGTGAACGCTCGGGAAGACCCGCCAATAGGTGAGCCTTCGCCAGCATGTACTGGCCACGGGCGTCGTTCACCGGCGTGCGACCCTTCGCCCGCGCCCAGTGGTAGCTCGCTGCAAATGCGCGGCGCAACATCTCTTCGTCGTTCTCGGGCGTGCGCTCGGCTTCGACCATCTCCCAAATCGAGTTGTTGCACTCGATGCCCTGCGCGCGGTGCCAGCCGGCGGTGATGTCGTCG
>JAYVVU010000330.1:0-7189 GCA_043786755.1 Actinomycetota bacterium | reverse complement strand
CTAGTAGCGACACTACGCAAGTGGCGGTTGGCGACGCTGCCGTGTTGATCGGGCAACAGGGTGAGGACGAGATCACGGTCGACGAGTGGGCGCTGCGCCTGGGCATGGTCAATTACGAGGTCGTCTGCGGTCTCACGCCCCGCCTCGAACGTCGACCCACCTGATTACCGCCATCTAACATCGAACCGCCATGTTGCATCTGCGCGCTTCGTCGATCGACGACACCCACGCCATCGCGGCGAGCATTGCGAAGTTGGCGCGTGCTGGCGACCTGATCGTGCTCGCTGGCGAAATGGGTGCCGGCAAGACCGCGTTTGCCCAGGGCTTCGGCGTCGCGCTGGGCGTTGCCGAGCCGATGACATCGCCGACGTTCACGTTGGTGCACAGTTACGACCTGGGTCGCATCACGCTGCACCACGCCGACATCTACCGACTCAGCACGCGCAACGAAGTGGACGACCTGGCGTTGAACGAGCTGTTGGAATCCGATGGCATCGTGTTGCTGGAGTGGGGCGACGTCGTCGCCCAATCACTCGGCGAGCACTTGCTGGTCCGTTTGGAGCCCGATGACGACGACCTTCACGACGAGGGTGCGCGTTCGCTGACTGTCGGCGGCAATGGCAAGTGTTGGGCCGGGCGCTGGGAGCGGCTGGAAGCTGCCCTCGCCAAGTTCGCAGCTGCCTAACCCAACCGCCAGCGGATTGTTACAAGGCTGGAAGCGATACCGAGTGGTGCCGCGGCAATGGGTGTGACCTGGCTGCCGTCGGAGTTCATTACTGCCAGTTGGTAGTCGACGCCGTTGCCGACGATGAACACGATGTACTTGCCGTCGGGTGACCAGTCGCCGGCGTACGAACTGCCTTCAGCCGCGTAGACACCGACGCTGGGATCGGTGCTGGGTGCGCCGTGCGTGAGTGCAGTGAGATCAGTGCCGTCGGCGTTGATGGAATACAGATTCTCGACGACATAGATCGGCTTGCCGAGCATGTGGATCAGGATGCGAGTCTCGGTCGGTGACCAGCGCACGGACTCCGGACACCCTTCAGCGCCGTCGGGATTGGTGGCGAAGTCTGTGATTTTTGCGGGTGGCGTGCCATCGATGGCACCGATCCAGACTTCAGCGCATTCGAGGTCGCCGCCAAGGCCGTCGTCCGTGGAGAGGTATGCGAAGTGCACGCTGTCGGGTGCCCAACTCGGGCCACCGTAGTTGTAGACATGCGCGTCGGCAGAGACGACCTGCGAAGTGCTGCCGTCGGGGAACGTCGACCCATCGCCATGTGCGATCGAGTACACGTACGTGTATGGATCGATGAACAGAAAGAACTGACCGTCGGGCGATATACCCGACCGCAGGGGCTCGTAGCGCACACGCTCACGATGCTCGCCAGTTGTCAGGTCGATGATGTAGCCGAACTTCGTGTACGGATCGCCGTACCAGAGGTGGGTTCCGTCACGAGTGAACGCGAGCCCAGTCGGATCTTCGCCAGCTTGGGACACGACCTGCACCTCGGTGCCATTCGGCTTGAGTGTGCAGACGATGGGGTTCTCGATGATGTCGTGTGGCGGATATGGCTCGGGAGCACACGACGACGCGATTACCGCCAGCAGACCGGGCAACGCGTCGAGGTCGAGCGTCGGCGGCAACGTGGTGGGCGGCGCCGTCGAAGGCGTGGTCGTCGCTGCCTCGGTCGTGGACGCGGCGGTGGTCGGCAGGGTCGTGTCGGCTGCAACGGTTGTAGTTGCGGCGGACGAGTCGGAGCCGCCGCCACCACAAGCAGCGAGCAGTAGCCCACACATCAGCACAGTGCTTCGCAAAATTGGCCTAGCGCGCATGCGTGCACTGTACGCCGGAGTCGGGAGCGGTAGCCTCCACGGGCCGCTCATGTTCTACCTGGTCGTGTTCTATATGGTCTGCGATGAAAGATGCTGATTCTCGGAATCGAGACTGCCACGCAACAGGTAAGCGTTGCGATTGGTGGCCACGAGGGCGTGCTCGCCAACTTTGAGCTTTCGCGCGGGCGCCGCCACGCGGAGACGCTGACACCCGCGATCGAGTTCGTTTGTCGCCAAGCCGACATTGAGATCTGCGAGTTCGGGGCGATCGCCGTCGACATCGGGCCGGGGCTCTTCACTGGGATGCGCGTCGGGCTAGCCGCTGGCAAAGCAATCGCGCACGCGCTGCGCGTTCCGATGATCGGAATCAGCTCGCTCGACCTGCTTGCGTTTCCGCTGCGCTACGCGGATCGCACGGTTGCTGCCGTCATCGATGCTCGCAAAGGCGAGGTCTTCTACGCGCTGTATCGCCCAGTGCCCGGCGGTGTGCAGCGCATCACGGACGCGCGCTGCACTTCCGTCGACGAATTGGTCGGCGACCTGATGGCTCGCAGTCAGACAGTCGTGTGCGTCGGCGATGGTGCGCTTCGTTATCGCGAAGAAATTTCAGCCGTGATGCGGTGCGACTTTGCCGAACAGTTCCTTTCGCACCCATCGGCCGCGCCGCTTGTGCAACTCGCACACGCAAAAGCGTTACGCGAAGAGTGGGTGAACCCGTGGGAGATTCAGCCGATGTACCTGCGCGCACCCGACGCGCAAATCAACTGGAGCACACGCGCGACAGGCGGGCTTGATGGCGGTGGGTCGCAATGAGCGCGCTTGCGCGTTTATTGCGCCGCACCGACGGCGCGCTGACCGTCGAACCGATGCGGCGGCGCCACCTCGCGGAGGTGATGCTGATCGAGTCGGTTTCGTACCCGCGGCCGTGGCCAATCGGCGTGTTCCAGTCTGAGATCGAGATGATGCGTCGCGGAGAGCGCCACTATGTGGTCGCTCGCGAAGACGGTGCGATCGTGGGATACGGCGGAGTCATGTTTGTGCTTGACGACGCGCACGTCACCAATATCGCCGTCACTGCCAAGCGCCAACGCTCGGGGATCGCGACACGCGTACTGGCCGAGTTGGCGTGGCAGGCCATCGCCCACGGTTGCCAAGCGCTGACGTTGGAGGTCCGTGCGAGCAACACCGGCGCGCAGGCGCTGTATCAACAGTTCGGATTTGTTCCCGCAGGTGTGCGCCACAAGTACTACGAGAACTTCGACGACGCGATTGTGATGTGGTGCAACGACCTCGCACTGCCCGAGTATCAACGCCGTCTGCGCGAGCTGAGCCCTGCCGTTGAGGGAAGGGCGTCAAGATGAACGTTACTGAAACGACTCTCGTGCTCGGCATCGAAACGAGCTGCGACGAGACCGCCGCCGCGCTAGTGATGGGCGGCTACGACGTGATCTCCAGCGCAGTGAGTTCGCAGGTCGATCTACACGCGCAGTTCGGTGGTGTCGTGCCAGAGATCGCGAGTCGCGCGCACCTCGACTTGTTGAACCCGATGGTTGCGCGGGCGATTGTCGAGGCAGGGGTGAGTGAGGAACGCATCGACGCGGTTGCATGCACCGTCGGCCCTGGGCTCGTCGGCGCACTACTCGTCGGAGTGTCGGCAGCAAAGGCGTTGGCGCTGACGTGGGACGTGCCGTTCATCGGCGTCAATCACATGGAGGCACATCTGTACGCCGCGTTCCTCGAGGACCCGACGCTCGAGTTTCCGCTAGTCGTGCTGTTGGTCTCGGGCGGTCACACGATGCTGATCGAGATGCGCAATCACGGCGAGTATCGGTTGCTCGGACAGACCATTGACGATGCCGCCGGCGAAGCGTTCGACAAGGTCGCCCGTTTCCTCGGTCTCGGCTACCCGGGCGGCCCGGCGGTCGACCGCGAAGCACTTCACGGCGATCCAGAAGCAATCAGGTTTCCGCGCGCAATGCTGAACGAAGGACTCGACTTCAGCTTCAGTGGATTGAAGACATCGGTGATCAATCACGTGCGCAAGCACCCGGATGTTTTGGCGGCTGATGTCGCGGCATCATTTCAAGCGGCAGTTGTCGATGTGCTGGTCACGAAGGCGCGGCGAGCCGCCGAACAGGTAGGCGCCCGCGGCCTGGTGCTGGGTGGGGGAGTTGCGGCCAACTCGCTGCTGCGCGAACGATTCCTCACAGTCTGCACCGATGCGAGCATTCGCGGGTTTCTGCCCAGCAGGGAACTGTGCACTGATAACGCGGCGATGATCGCCGCCGCCGGGTGGCACCGGTTACGCAGCGACGGGCCAACAGCGCTGGACGCAGGCGCTTATCCGAACCTGCGGCTGCCGCTACTTCCCTGAACGACTCAATTTCCGAGGCGGCGGTACCGTAAACGACCGTGCAGATCGGCTCGTTCACTCTCGCCGCGCCCGTTGTGCTGGCGCCGATGGCTGGCGTCACCAACGCGCCATTCCGCACCATGTGCCGCCAATTCGCGCCGGGACTTGTGTACGTGAACGAAATGGTGATGGCGACGGCGGTCGTGCATGGCAACTCCAAGACCGAGCGCATGATGACGTTCGCCGCCGACGAGAAGCCGCGCAGCTTGCAGATGTACGGCAGCGATCCGGTGATGTTGTCTGAGGCAGTACGCAAGGTATGTGGTGCTGGCCAGGTCGATCACATCGACATCAACTTTGGTTGCCCGGCAGCGAAGGTGACGCGCAAGGGCGGCGGTGCGGCGGTACCGGCGAAGCCGAACCTGTTGCGCGCAATCGTGCGCGGTGCGGTCAGCGCGGCTCAGCCCTACGGCGTGCCGGTGACGATCAAGTTTCGCAAGGGTCTCTTCGACACGCTGCTCACCTTTATCGCAACGGGTCGCATTGCAGCCGAGGAGGGCGTCGCCGCGATCGCGTTACATGCACGCACCGCCGAGCAGCACTACGCCGGTACAGCCGACTGGAATGCGATCGGCGAATTAAAGGCAGCGGTGCCCGAGATTCCCGTGCTCGGCAACGGCGATATCTGGGAAGCGTCCGACGCGGTGCGCATGATGCGCGAGACCGGTTGCGACGGGGTCGTGATCGGCCGCGGTTGCCTCGGTCGCCCATGGTTGTTCCGCGATCTTGTGGAAGCGCTGAATGGTCGTCCGGTGCCTGCCTCGCCGTTGCTCGGTGAGGCGTGTGCGGTGATGGCCGAGCACGCGCGTCTGCTGGTTGGTCACCTCGGTGAGAACCTCGCCATGCGCGATTTCCGCAAGCACACCTCGTGGTACCTCACCGGCTATCCGGTCGGCGGCGAAGTTCGCCGCATCTTCAGCGGCGTGTCGACGTATTCCGAGTTGGAAGATCTAATCGCCGCGCTCGATCCGACACTTCGAATCGTCGAAGGTGGCGAGCGCATTCGCCGCGGTCACACCAACGGGCCGATACGCGTTGCATTGCCCGCCGGCTATCTCGATCACCTCGACGACCTCACCGTGCCCGACGATGCCGACGTGATGGCGCTCAGCGGCGGATGAGCGCGCAAATCGTTCTGGCCTCTGGCTCGCCCCGTCGACGCGAGCTACTCGAACAACTCGGCCTGACGTTCACGGTTGTCGCGCCAGATGTCGATGAGTCGCCGCTGCCCGGCGAAGACCCGATCGCGTACGTCGGTCGGGTCGCGCTCGACAAGGTCAACGCAGTTGCTGTTAACACTTCGGTTCCCGATGCGTTGGTGATCGCCGCCGACACGACGATCGATCTCGACGGCGAGATCATCGCAAAGCCGGTCGACCTCGACGACGCACGCACGATGCTGCGCCGACTATCCGGTCGCGTGCACGCGGTGCACACCGGCGTCGCGCTTCGCCGCGGCGACCGATGCGTGTCGACAACTGTGACTTCGCAGGTGACGTTCGTGACGTTGAGTGATGCGGGCGTCGAGTGGTACATCGGAACCGGCGAGCCGCTCGGCAAGGCGGGTGCCTACGCCATCCAAGGTGCCGGCGCGGTGCTGGTGCAAAGCGTCGAGGGCAGTGTCACCAACGTGATTGGCCTGCCCTTGCCCACCGTGGTCCAGCTAGCGCGCGAACTCGACGTAGATCTGCTGTTCGACTGATCGCGTTTGCACACTTTTACGCGCATACCGCGTAAAAGTGTTCAAACGGTGAGGGTTTTGACGAGTTTGTTGCCGATCCACAGTTCCACGGCGCCGTGATCTTTGGGCAGCGGAGTCGCGACTGTTGGACCTGGTAGTTCGGGCCAGATGTCCTGCAATGGGTAGATGTCCGTGCTGCCGTCAGCGAGTGTGACGCGCAGTTCGGCCGCGTCGCCCACGCCGCGATCCACAATCGCGATCACGAATTGGTCGCTGCTGTCAAAAGACGTTTGCGTCGTAAGGATCGGTAGATCGAGCAAGAACGAGTTGCAAGAACCCTGCCCGTCCGCGCCTGAGAAGTCCTGGATGCACGCGGTCAATTCGCCGCCAATGAATTCCAATGTGAGCCCTGTTGTATCGCCCGTCGCCTGATCGACGTCCTGATAGACGATGACCCCCAACGACTCCTCGTTCGGGAACAGTGGAATCGACGGATCAACTCGATTGCTGGCCGCGACAAGAACCTCTGCCCACTCGTGTTCAGTAGCCGGCCGTACCGACTCGGCGAGCGCGAGCGTGGCTGCGATGTCGTCAGGACCAGCGACGACTACGAGGCGGCCGCCCTCGACCCATGCAACCGCTGATGTGACTTGTCCGCCGCCGATGGACAGAGCGTCCTGCTGTGCGTCGATGAGCACCGCCGGCTGGCCGTGGACGGTCTTGCCCTCCTCGCCGCCAAACGCGAAACGCAACATCGCGATTGTCGAGTTGCTGGGCATCGGCTGCGATGCGATGGAGTACGCGTCGCCACCCACCTCCTCCAAGAAGTCGCCGTAGTGCACGCTCACCACGCCTGCTTGCACCCCGAACGAAGAGAGTGCGCCGAACACCGTCGAGAAAACGACGCCGTAGTCCGCGATGTCGCCAATGGCATTCATGTCGCCGAGAACGGATTCGTTGGCGACAGTGGGAATGTCGTCGTTCACACCGACTGCCTCCGCGAAGGCTGTACTTTCGGCGAGCGACATGCCCGACGTGACGACGCTATAGACCAGTCCGTCGACCGGACCGAACGTGATTTCGCGAACACCGTCTTGCGTGGGTGCGAAGACTGCTGGCGCGCCCTGCACGCGGCCGCCCGTTTCCCCACTCTCGACGGTCAGGTCGGGGGCGTTTTCGCTGTCTGCGCTCTCCGCGAAGAACGCCGCCCACGTTCCGCTCGATTGACC
Source organism: Actinomycetota bacterium (assembly GCA_043786755.1). Taxonomy (GTDB): domain Bacteria; phylum Actinomycetota; class Acidimicrobiia; order Acidimicrobiales; family Ilumatobacteraceae; genus UBA668. The sequence goes on along the minus strand of JAYVVU010000330.1, from coordinate 33 downwards.
GCCGAAGATGTCCCACGACACCCCTGGCTCAGC
>JAYVVU010000329.1:0-7191 GCA_043786755.1 Actinomycetota bacterium | reverse complement strand
CGCTCGCCGATCAGATCACGAATGGTCGCGCGCGGCTGGCTGCGTTGGCGAGTGCCACGCACTAAGTCGGCCGTTGGCGCGCCGTTCCAGATTCAGCGTTAGCCCGAAACACTCGCTGAGATTCGCCGCGGTGAGGCAGCGCTCGATCGGCCCCTTGGTCACGACGTTGCCGTCGCGCAACATCAGCACATGGGTCATACCGGGCGGGGTTTCGTCGATGTGATGCGTCACGAGCACCAATGGTGGGGCTGACCGATCGAGGGTGAGTTCGCTGAGCGCGCCGACCAGTTGTTCGCGCCCGCCAAGGTCGAGTCGAGCACTTGGCTCGTCGAGCAGGATCACCCCCGGGTCGTTCATCAACGAGCGAGCCAGCACGACTCGTTGCTGCTCGCCCGATGACACCGTCGACATCGGTCGCTCGGCCAAGCCCACGACGCCCATCCGTTCGAGGCAAGCCCGCGCCCGTTGTTCGTCTTCCGCGCTATAGCGGTGCCACCAGGGCTCGAGCGCGGCGTGTTTGGCGGTCATGACCACGTCGAGACACCGCAGTTCGGGTCGCAATTGCGAGGTCAGGGCGGCCGAGACGTAACCAATACGGCTGCGCAGTCGGCGAACATCGGTCCGGCCGAGCCGTTCGCCCAGCACTTCGACGGTTCCCGTGGACGGGTGCTCGTACATGGCCGCAATACGCAAAAGGGTCGTTTTGCCGCTTCCGTTGGCTCCCAGCACCAGCCAACGCTCGCCATCGCTGACCTTCCAGCTAATGGGAGCCAAAATCGTGCGGTCGTTGCGGACAAAGCTGACCTGTGCGAGGTTCAGAACGGCGGCCATGTGACCGATGAGGATACGGCGGCAAAAGCGCCCCCGGAATGTGACCAAAATGACCCCTCTGTTAGCTTGCGCACCAATGCGTCGAACTGTCGCCATGCTGCTTGCCTTGTGCGCGCTCGTGCCGCTGACGTCGGGCGACGCGGTCTATGGCGACGAGTCCGACGCACAGCAGGCGGCACGCGAAATTGCCGACGCACGCGAGCGCGCGAACCTGGCGGCCGACGCCTACTTCGCGGCCGAGTCCGTGCTCGACGGCCTCGAGGTGGACGCACAAGAGATCGAAGCCGAGATCGTCGACCTCGAGAGTCAGGTCGCGGAGCTGCAAGAACGCGTGCAGCAGGTCGCGGTCCATCGTTTCACCCGCTCAAGTTCCGCGGCCTCACCGTTACTCAACGGATTCTCGAGTGCGGAAGAACAGATGCAGGTGTCGGCGCTTACGGAAGTGATCAACGACACATCAGAGGCCGACTTCGACGAGTTCGACTCGCTGAACCGCGACCTCGACAAGAAGAACGACGAACTTGTCGCGAAACACGCGGAGACGGAAGCGCAGCGCGCCAACGCAGCCGCGTTGCGCGATCGCGCGACTGCCGAGATCGAGAACCTGAAGACGGTCGAGGCTCAACGCCTGAAGGACGATTCCGTGCGCAAGGCACTCGCTGCTCTCGAGCGCACGCGCGATGCGCAGGCCGCGCAGCAAGCTGCTCAGCAAGCGAGCGCGCCGTCGACGACAATTGTCGACGACGACATCGACGCGCTTAGCGACGTTCCCGAAAACTCAACTGTCACCGCCGAGGTCGGCAGCGGCGGCCAGACCGGCGGTGGCGGCACCGGTGGGCGACCGGGCGGTGCGGGTGGCGAGGACTACGGCGGGGTCGGTTGGGTTTGCCCAACGGGCGATGCTGCTGTCGGGTTCGGCGACACTTGGGGTGCACCGCGTAGTGGTGGTCGCCGCCATCAAGGCGTCGACATGATTGGCCCGCGCGGCACGCCGATACTCGCGATCGTCGACGGAGTTGCAATTAGTGGCGAACGCGAACTCGGCGGGCACACGATTCATTTCGTTGGTTCCGACGGCAATAACTACTTCTATGGTCACCTCGACGGCTACGGCTTGCTCGGCGATGTGCACGCCGGCGACATCATCGGCTACATGGGCGACACAGGCAACGCGAAGTCCAGTACTCCGCATTTGCACTTTGAGATTCACCCCGGCGGTGGGGCAGCGGTCAATCCGTATCCGACCGTGCGCGCCCACTGCTGATCACGACCGGTTGTCCGGCCGCGAGTTGGCCGCAAGCAGCGTCGATGTCGGTTCCTCGATTGCGGCGAACCGTTGCGTTCACGCCGAGGTCGACGAGTGCGCGATGAAACCCTGCGACAGCCTTGGCTGACGAGCCGACCGTCGGGTAACCCGGCGTCGGGTTCAGTGGGATCAGGTTGACGTGTGCCGGTAGGCGGAACTGCCGGCAGAGCTTGGCGAGTTCGGTGGCGTCTTGCTGCCGGTCGTTCACACCTGCGATCAGTGCCCACTCGAAGCTCAAGCGACGGCCCTTCGCTTCCAGGTACGCCGCGCATGCCTCCATCAGGTCGTTCAACGGATAGCGCTTGTTGATCGGGACCAACTCGTCGCGCAGTGTGTCGTTGGCCGCGTGCAACGAGACCGCGAGATTGACCGGTAGCTGCTTCTCGGTCAGCGCGCGAATGCCGGGGATGATGCCAACCGTGCTGACGGTGATGTGACGCGCCGACAATCCGATTGCGCCGTGCAGGCGTTCGACCGACTCCCACACTGCCGGCAAGTTGGCCATCGGCTCGCCCATGCCCATGTACACGACGTTTGCTAGGCGTCGGCCCATCGCACGCGCATCGCGCGCGGCGACTACTACTTGCTCGACGATTTCGCCGACAGTGAGCTGACGTGTGAAGCCTGCTTGCCCGGTCGCGCAGAAACCACACGCCATCGCGCAGCCTGCCTGGCTGCTGACGCAGACGGTGACGCGGTCGGGGTAAAGCATCAGCACGGTCTCGATGCGACTGCCATCGCTGAGCGACCACAGGTACTTGACCGTGTCGCCCCCGTCGCTGACGCGGCGAACCTGTTGTGTCAGCGCAGTTGGTAGTTCTCGCGCTAATCGCTCGCGCAGCGCCTTGGGCACGTTGGTGATATCGACAGGAGCGGCCAACTGCGTGTACAGCCCGTCCCACAACTGATCGAGTCGATAGCGCGGCTCGCCGTCAAGTAGCTCAGCCAACGACTCGCGCGTTGGGGTGTAGAGGCTGCTCACCCGGGCGACACGTTTGCCGCCAGCTCGTTGTAGCTGGCGATGCGACCGCGGACGACGTCGAGGCTGGCCGACCAGAAAGCCTGGTCGGTGACGTCGAAGCCAAACACGGCAGCGAGTTCCTCGGCAGAGTTCATGCCAGCGCGTGAGAGAGCATCGTCGTAGTGCGCCTTGAAGCGCTCGGGGTCTTGCTGATACTGCGCGAAGAGGCCGAGTCCGAACAGCAAGCCGTAGGTGTACGGCCAGTTGTAGAAGTGTGAGCTGTAATAGTGCGGCTTCACGGCCCACATGTACGGATGGGCGGTCGACTGCAGCAAGCCGTCGCCGTATGCGTCGGCCTGTGCTTGCTGCATCAGCTTGTTCAACTCGCTGACGCCAAGCGTGCGGCGCTGGCGGCGAACAAAGACTTCGGTCTCGAACAGGAAGCGACTGCGGATGTCGACGACCACTTGCGCGGTGCCCTGCAGATCGACATCGAGCAGCGCAAGGCGGTCGTTGCCGGTCAGTCGTTGCAGTCCCTCCTCGACGACCAATGTCTCGCAGAAGATGCTGGCCGTTTCGGCGAGCGCCATCGGAAGCATGCGTTGCATCGGCGTGCGGTGGGCGAGTTGCGTGTTGTGATACGCGTGCCCTAACTCGTGCGCGGTGGTTTGCGCGGAATCGAAGCTGCCGCTCCAGTTCAAGAATACGAGCGAACGGTCGCCGGTGAGAGGCATGCAGAATGCGCCGCCCTGTTTACCAGCGCGCGGTCCGGCGTCGACCCATTGCTCGTTGAGTGCGCGGTCGACCAATCCGTTCAGGCCCCCGCCATAGGAAGCGAACGCGTTGCGCACGATCTGCACGCCTTCGTCCCACGAGATCGCGGGCGCTGCCAACGGAAGGGGAGCAACGAGGTCGTGCCAAGGCAGCGGACCGTCGTGACCCAACAAGCGTGCTTTGGATCGCATCCATCCGCGCATGTCGGGGAGCGATTCGGTGATCGCTTGTTGCATGGCATCGAACGTCGCGCGGCTGACGCTGTTCGAGAACAGCGATGCGTCGAGCGGCGATTCCCAACCGCGCCGACGGTTGACAACGTTGGCTTCGCCCTTTACTGCGTTCATCGCGGCCGCGCACACCGGCGCCACAGTCGGCCATGTCGCCATCTCGGCGTCGTATGCGGCTTTACGTACCGCCGGATCGGAGTTCGTGGCGAGACCGCGAACGGCCGCCATCGGCATTGTTTGAGTGGTGCCATCGGGCATGTTCACCGGCACTGCGAGTTGCGAGGTCACGACACCGTGCAGCTGCTCCCACGCTGACGAGCCGGTGCTGACGAGTTCTCCGTACAGACCCTCTTCGCTCTCGCTCATTTGGTGGGCAGCGCGTCGCGCCAGCTTCTCGAGTGGTCCGTGGTGCTCGGCCACCTGTTCGCTGACGGTTGCGAGTTCATCGACCCCGAGCGAGCTGATCCACGCCGCGAGGCGAGCGGTGAGCGAGCGCTGGCGAACATCGACCATGTCGAACTCGCCGAGCAGCCCTTCGGCTTGTTCGTTGTAGCTGTCGGTGGTCGTCGTTGCCAGGATGTACGCGGCGGTGAGGTCGGCGTGATCGCGCAACTGGTTCGTGGCCGTGATGACTGCATCGGCTGCGCGCCCATCGGCGGCGGTTACCGGCCGCGGCTCAGTGGCTCGGATGCCGTGCTCTTCGAACAGTGCTTCCAGGCGCGACATGTCGGCGCCGCAGCGATCCATCGCATCGCCGAACGAGCGGGCTTCGAACGACTCATGAATGTCGGCGACGCTCCAGCGCGGCAGCGAATTTGCTTGTGTCGGCATGCTTTCGACGGCGGTCATCAAATTTCTCCAGTTAGTCGGTGAAAGGCAACGTCAGTGTGGACGGTTCGGAAGCCGAGCGATTCGTACAGTCGCACGGCGGCGGTGTTGTCGGCTTCGACGTACAGCATGGCAGCAGTCGACCCGTTCTTGGCGAGGTGGCGCAACCCTGCAATTGTAAGGGCTCGCCCGAGTCCGAGCCCATGGAAATGGGGATGGACGGCAATCACGAAGATCTCGCCGACAGCATCCGGGTGGACCTTGGTCCAGCAGAAAGCTGCCAGGCGGCCGTCGCGCTCGTGCAGCAGGAAGCCGGCCGGGTCGAACCATGCCTCGTCCATCCGTTCGCGCAGTGTGGCGAGGTCCCAGTCGCCCTGCTCGCCGTGCCAACTGAACGCCGCGTTGTTGACCTTCAACCATGCATCCTCGTCGTGCCCGGCAACGAAGGGCCGAACGGTCACAAGGCCGGCTTCTGGTATGAGCGATTCCTCAAGCGGAAGCGAGCGCCGCATGTTGAGCAGTCGGCGCGGTGTCGCATGCATGCGCAGCTGCTTGGCGAGGGCCACGTCGCTCGAGTCGTCGTGAGCCCACCACGTCAGGTCTACTGCGGCGGGAAGCTGCGCGATCAGCGCTTCGAGCAGCTGTCCAAGTACGGCGGGGTCGCCAGCGACGCTGTCGACGATGTAGTTGCTGTCGCTCGCGACTGCCCGCGCATAGCCGACGATTTTCGAATCGACGATCGCAGCGAGTTCGACGTCGCCCGTATGGGACGCCATCTCGCTCAGACGAGCACAGCCTTGTGCGCGGGTCGCGTGCAGAAACTGCTGCACCGCGTGCCGATCAGGATCCGACCGTAGATCGGGTATGTGCGCCCGCCCCATCTGTCCGAGGCTACTGGCATGGGTAGCCTCGATTCATGGCCGCACGTCGCAGTCCCAAGCAACGCGCCGTAGTGGTGGCCGAACGATTGGCGACCGCATACCCGGAAGCACTCTGCGAACTTGATCATCGCAATCCGTTTGAACTCTTAACAGCGACAATCCTGTCGGCGCAGACCACCGATGCCCGGGTCAACATGGTGACGCCTGAATTGTTCGCGCGCTATCCCGATGCTGCTGCGCTGTCGCTGGCCGACCCCGGCGTCGTCGAAGAGATCATCCGCTCGGCGGGCTTCTATCAAACCAAGACGCGTAATCTCATTGCGATGGCGCACGCGTTGGTGGAACGATTCGATGGGCAGGTGCCCACCGCGTTGGACGACCTCGTCACTCTCGCTGGCGTCGGACGTAAGACGGCGAATGTCGTGCGTAGTGTCGCGTTTCGTCTTCCCGGGCTGCCCGTCGATACACATGTAGGTCGGCTCAGTCGTCGACTCGGGCTTACGACCGAGGAAGACCCAGTGAAGGTGGAGACTCAACTCGGGCGCTTCCTTCCACCCGAGGCGTGGGGCGACTTCAGCTTGCGGCTGATCCTGCACGGCCGGCGAATATGCGCAGCGAAGAAGCCGCTGTGCGCGGAGTGCACTCTGGAAGACGTGTGTCCGTCGTCAATAATGCCTCGCGTCCGCAAGTAACTCGGCGCTCGCGCGGGCGCGAATATCACGCAGCGTGGCCGGTTGCGGCATTTCTCGCAGCGTGTATAGTGACCTCACCAACCAGGTTCCCGCCACCTGGTTTGCGTGCGATGCCGGGATCCGCCGCCTGGCGTCGCTGAGCGACGGCCCCGTGAGGGGCCGTCGCCGCTTTTTCACCCACAGTGGCTTTTCGGGGTCAGCCTTTTAGTAGCTCGGATCAGCCAGTTTCGCCGACCGCCGAAGGTTGCGAGCCGCAGTACGCAGCGACCGTTCGGCCTCGACCAGCGACGTGACGATGTCGTCGCGCTGACGCAGTTGATAGCCGGGCAACAGTTCCGCGACCTCTTGTTGATAGCGCTCGACGTGGTCGGCCATCACGGCCAATGAGGCCGCCGATGCGTGCGATGTTGCGTCAGTCGAGTTCTCCGCCATGTCGCATACTCGCGTACTCGCTGAGGCCGCGCCGGTAACGTGGGTCGGTGTCCGCAATGTCGCCCGCGTTGCGCGCCGTCTTCGCTCCTGAACTTTCGCCCGACAGTGCGCGTCGGCCGTTCACGGTTCTTGATGGTGGTCTGTCGACCGCGCTAGAGGAGATGGGCGAGTCACCGCTCGGGCCCTTGTGGGCCGCGGCGCCGATTGTTGATCGGCCCGACGTGATCACGAGCGCGCATCGTCGCTTTGTCGATGC
>JAYVVU010000328.1:0-3107 GCA_043786755.1 Actinomycetota bacterium | reverse complement strand
TGTTCGAGCACAGCCGCATTGAGGCGAGCATGTCGAGGCCCTCGATGTAGTCCTTGGCGTGTTGCTTCTCGCCGGAAACGATCATCCATCCGGCGCGATATCCACACGAGCGGTAGTTCTTGGACAAGCCGTTGAACGTCACGAACAGAACGTCGTCGGCTAGCGACGCGATGCTCGTGTGCGTGTTGCCGTCGTACAGCGTCTTGTCGTAGATCTCGTCGGCGAACACGATCAACTGGTGCTCACGAGCGACCTGCACGATCTGCTGTAGCAGCTCCGGCGGATACAGGGCACCAGTCGGATTGTTCGGATTAATGATCACGATGCCCTTTGTGCGATCGGTGATCTTCTTGCGGATGTCGTCGAGGTCGGGGCACCACTCTGCTTGCTCGTCGCAGATGTAGTGCACCGGACGTCCGCCCGATAGCGACACGCCAGCGGTCCACAGTGGGTAGTCGGGTGCGGGCACCAGCACTTCGTCGCCATCGTCGAGTAGCGCGTTCAAAGCCATCACGATCAGCTCGGAGGCCCCATTGCCGAGATACACGTCGTCGACTGTCACGCCGGCAATCTTCTTCTCCTGCGTGTAGTGCACGACCGACTTGCGCGGTGCGAACAGACCCTTGGAGTCCGTGTAGCCCGCGCTGTGCGGCAGGTTGCGGATCATGTCCTGCACGATCTCGTCGGGTGGCTCAAGGCCGAAGGCGGCCAAATTGCCGATGTTCAGCTTGATGATCTGTTGGCCCTCTTCTTCCATCGCGCGTGCGCGATCAAGCACCGGACCACGGATGTCGTAACCGACATTGGCGAGTTTGGACGACTTCTCGACTGGCTTCACCTGGTCAGGTTAGGAGTTCTGCCTGCGAAATTGAGTGCGCCCGTACAAGACTGAGGCGGTGCGCTCCGCAACCATCGCTCGCAACACGCTGTGGGCGATCACGGCGCTCGTCTGGTTGGCGGCCGGTCGACTCGCGATCGCGTTCTTGGGCAACGAATTGCAGTGGCGGTACATCGCCGAGCAAAGCCGCCGCGACGCGCCGTGGTACTACCGACTCGCTGGCGTATGGGGTGGCAGCGAAGGTTCGTTGCTGCTCTTCGCCGCCATCGTCGGATTGGTCGCGTGCCGTGCGCTACGTCACCCGCAACACGCCGCCGTCGCTTGGTATGCGACCGCAATGGTTGCTGGGCTGGTGGCGATTAATCTGATCTTCGCTTCGCCGTTCGGCCGACTCGACACACCTGCCGTGCGCGGCTTCGGCTTAACACCGATCCTGGAGCATCCGGCGATGGCGATTCACCCGCCGTTGCTGTACGCCGGCTTCGGCTGCGCGTTCGCCGCGGCACTTATCGCGCTCGATGGTCGCGACGCGATGGCGTGGCTGCGTCGCACGTTGGCGATCGTCACCATCGCGATGGCGCTCGGTGGATTGTGGAGCTACGTCGAGCAGGGCTGGGGCGGCTACTGGGCATGGGACCCGGTGGAGAACACATCGCTGCTCGTCTGGCTCGGCGCGCTGATCGCCATCCACATGCCAGCACGTCCCCGACTCGCAATGCTGCCGTGGATCGCGGTGCTGGTCGGCGCGCCGCTGGTGCGCTCGGGCTCGGTCCCGTCGGTGCACAGCTTCGCCGAGCAAGCAAGCGTCGGCTGGGCGCTGCTCGCGTTGAGCGTCGCGGCGACCGCATGGCTCGCGTTTGCACACTTTTACGCGTATAGCGCGGTAAACCGTGCAAACGCGGCGGGGGATCGGGTGCCGGCGCTGATCGGGGCTGCTGTGTTTGCGATTGTGGCACTGGGGACGTTTGCACCGGTGCTGATCGATGTCGTGCGTTCGCGGCCCGCAGCGGTGCGCGGCGAGTTCTTCTCGCGCACAGTTGGTCCGCTCGCTCTCGTCGCAGTGCCGTTTCTCGCATGGCGATTGCGCCTGCGTCGTTCGCGACTCGTGCACGCCGGCGCACTCGTACTGCTGATCGGAATCGCGGCGAGCACCTTCGACCAACACGAGACGATCACGCTCGCGGCTGGCGATTCGATCGAAGCCGCGGGACTGCACGTCGTCAACCTTGGTGTCGACGTTGAACCAGGTCCGCGCGCCGACGTGTTGCAAGTGTTGGCGACTCTGCGCGTGGAAGATTGGACGCTGCGGCCAGCACTCGTTGCATATCCGGAGCGTGGGGGAGTGTTAGCCGAAACCGCGATGGTGTCGCGGCCGTGGCGTGATGTGCAGGTCACGCTGGTCGACGCCAACGATTTGGGCACGGTGCGCGTGATCGTGCGCCAACGTCCGCTGATGTGGTTGGTCTGGCTCGGCGCGCTACTGACCGCGCTCGGCGCACTCAGTCCGAAGTGGAACCTTCGTCGCCGCCGCGACGAGCGCGCTTCGCCGCCAGCAACTCGTTAACAGCGGTCGTTTGCTTGGTTGCCGGCTTCGCGGGAGCGTTGGTCGCCGGTTTGCGAGCAGCAGCCGGCGCTGGCGCGTTGTTCGGGTCGCTCGCCATGCGCGGCATTGCCGCACGCACACGGCGTCGCGCAGTTGCCATCCCCGCCGCCGCGCCGGCCAGCGTTGCACCGCGCAGCGACAGTCGCGACAGCGCGACTGCCAACGGCCACAGCAGCGCAGCAAGCAACAGGAACGGTCCGGCCAATGCGAGGTTGCGGAAGCCGGCCTTCAATCCCGCCGTGTCCCACGCTTGGTCGGGTTCGATCTCGCCGCGGCCGGCGGTTGCTTTGGAAAGCCCGTCCATCAGCGCCGCGTCGGAATCGCCCAACGCGTACTCGGCCGGATAGCTCTCGTTCGCCAAGGTGCTCGCGGCCAGCACGGTCTCGCCGTCGGCGGTCACGTTCACGCCCACCGCATATGTGCCGGTGCGCACGGCGGGTAGTTGCGCTTCGAAGCGGTCAGCACCAACACGGTTGAGCGGCACTTCGTAGCGCTGCCCGTCGGGGCCGGCAATGGTTGCGACAGCGACGGCACCATCGGGGAAGTTGCTGCCGCTCTCGACGCTGATCGTCATCCGACCATCGGCGATCTGCGCTTGCGCGGCACCCGCGGTGTCGCCTTGCTGGAAGGTGCTCTTCACTACGCGACTCCAGAAGTCGACGTAGC